>JBFYQB010000446.1:0-3253 GCA_041302955.1 Flavobacteriales bacterium | reverse complement strand
CGGATGAACGCCTCCACACTTTCGGGCGGATTGCCATTCAGCTCGTGATAGTCGAGGATATCGGCATTGCACCATATCGGATGTACAAATTCTTTTGCAAGGAAATCAGGAACAGATACCTCGGCTATGCCAGCCGCTGTGAGCGTTTCGCGCACACCATGGGCCACTTTGCCACCGCCTGACACAATGATGCGCTCGTTGCCAAGCCGTACCTTCTTCAGTTCTGAATGCATTTCTGCGATGCCCGAACATTGGTGGGCGGGCTTCAGACCAAAGGAGCCGTTTCGTTTGCCGAAGGCGGTCAATGCGTTGTAAGCCCCAACAATGCCGGCATATTTCCCAAAGCCCAGAATGCGTCTGCCGATGTTGTCCGTTAGGCATTCGTAGTCGATAAGGCGGATGTTCTTCCGGATGATCTCCTGAAGCAGCTTTCGGTTGTGCGGCTGTTTTTTGATGGTGTGCGAAAAGAACATCATGGTGCTGCCGGGCACCAGCAGCTCTTTCGGCACCTCTTTTATTCCAAGGATCACATCGCAATCGGTGATGTCGTCCACCACGGCAATGCCCAATGCGGCATATTCAGCATCTGCGAAACAGCGTATCGCGCTGGTCTGAGCCACTATCTGCACCTCTGGGAACCGCTCCATCAGTGCTATGCAATGCTGCGGTGTGAGCGGGGTGCGTTTGTCCGCTGGTACTTTTCCTTCGCGGATGATGCCGATCTTCATTGTTGAATGATGTTTTATGCAATGACCTCCATGTGGGAGCCATGAATTTTGCGGAGCAAGTTGAGGTTGTCACCGAATGCCGTGTAGAAATCCGCTTTGGCCAACCGCAGTCTGTGATAGCGGTCGGGTTCTTCTGAAGTGATGTGCTGGAACCCCAAGCCGAGATTGTAGTTCAGTGCCACCTCGTTGGTGCACATCACCTTGGCCTCTATGGCAAGTAGGGAGGTATGCGTGAAAAAGTACTCCAACATCAAGCAGGAGGCCGCCACGGGAAGATGTGTTCCTTGGAACTGTGCCGAACTGATGAACAGCCCGGATTGGCCTACGTTGCGTTCCCAGTCTATGTGCGAGCAATGGATGAGGCCGTGGAACGCCCCTTTTTCGCGGATGAGGAAGTAGAAGTCAGCTTCAGGGCTCAGCCCTTCGAACCATAACTGCTGCTGCTGGGGAGTGATGTGTTGGCGGAAATCCATGAAACGACTGATGCGCTCATCATTGCGCCACGTGCGCACCATTTCGATATGCTCCTGTTGCAGGCGCACCAGTTCTACACCAAGGCCGCGCACCGTCATTCCTTTATCTCTCCAATAAGGTATTGCGGGCGGTTCCAGTCTTTCACGTACATCCTACTGATGTATTCGCCAATGATGCCAAGGCTGAACAGGATGAGGCTTGTGCTGAAAAAGATGGCCACCACAATGGAGGTGAAGCCCAGTTCAACATCAGCATACAGTTTTTGCCAGATGAAATAGATACCGATGCAGAAGGTGATGAAGGACGAGATCAGCCCACCGTAGGTCATCATCCGAAGTGGAATGACGGTGTAGTTGACCACATAGTTCATCGTCATCAAGAAGAGCTTGAAGCCGTTGTAACCCGAGCTTCCCGATTCGCGGGCATTGTGTTTCACTTTTACGTGCGCCACCGTTGACGCATGCCAGCTCAGCACCTCGTCAAGCAACATGTGGCGGTGGTAGTTCTTCATCAGGCCATCGCAAACGGTGCCGTTGATAAGCCTGAACGAAGAGCCATTGCCCGATGTGCTGCCTATCAGTCCGAACAATCGATTGAAGGTCCAGCTACCTGCATTGCGAAATCTGGAGTGCTGTTTCTGCGGAAAAATGGCGTAAACAAGGTCGGCACCCGTTTCTTGCTGACGGGCAATCAGGTGTGGTATCTCCTCGGGCAGATGTTGCAGGTCATCGTCCATGGTGATGATCCATTTGCCTGTGGCGTGGTGGATGCCACACAGTGTGGCCGATTGCTGACCGCTGTTCTTGGCAAGGCGGATGGCTTTCACCTTTCCTGGATAGCGGGCCACCAAGGCTGGGATAGCCTTCCAACTGCCGTCAGGGCTGGCATCATCCACAATAATGATCTGAACAGTGTGGCCGATGCTCTCCATTACCGGAAAGATGCGTTCTGTCAATGCAGCCAAGGTCTGCGCCCCGCCATACACAGGAATGACCACCGAATAATCGAACGCCTTCACGGGGTGAAAATACAATTACGAGGAGGATTAGCCGATCTGCTGATTGGCCAATTTGATGATGGCCACAGAAGCACAGAAACAAAAAGAAAATTGCTCTCCCAAATAATGAAGAGCTATTGTTCTATCCTTCGTATTCCAACCAGAGGACTGCTTTCAGCGCATCCATGTTAGCGATCATGGTGGCCCACGAAAGGCCGACCCCGAAGCCAGAGAGCAGGAGCGTCTGTTCCTTGGCGCATAACTGCTGGCGCAGGTTGTAGGCCATGGTGACGGGGATGGAGGCCGTGCCCGAATTGCCAAGGTCGTGCAGGCTGGTGGAGGTCTGTTCTTCGCTCAGCCCCACGCGCTTGCGCACCATCTCGTTGATGATGCGGTTGGCCTGATGAAACACCGCATGGTCCACATCATCCACAGCAACACCAATGGAGGCGGCCAGTTCGCTCACCTGATGCGGCCAGTAGCGCGCGGCATATTGATACACATCTATACCGTTGAGGATAAGGTCCACAGGTCTGCGGTCTATGCCAGCGCCCAAGGAATGCATGGCGAGGCTGTCGGTGGTGAAGGGACTGCGGTAGCCGCCTTCGGGTATCCAGATGGCCTCTTTGGCGTTGCCGTCAGAGCTGAGGGCGAAGTGCATCGGGCTGGTAACGCTTTCGTCCTTTACCAGCGCGGTGGCCGAGCCCGCATCGGAGAACAGCGGCACGGTGCTCTTGTCCAAAGGCGAGATGCACGCTGTGCTGATGTCGCCTGCAAGGAGCAGTGCCTTTGCGCCATCGGGCATGCCTTGCAGCAGCGATGCCACGGTCCACAGGCCATAGACATAGCCCGAACAGCCCAGGTTCACATCGAAGGCTGCACAGTCGGTGGTGCAGCCTAACCGCTCTTGGATGATGATGGCAGACGATGGGGTGATGTGGTCGGGCGTCTGGGTAACGAAAACAATGATGCGCACCTCTTCGGCCTTCCAGCCCAATGCGGTCATCAGGTTTTGCGCAGCATGAACACAGAGGTCTGACGTGCAGGTGCCCAC
>JBFYQB010000445.1:0-3619 GCA_041302955.1 Flavobacteriales bacterium | reverse complement strand
CAGGCAAACTATACCGCGCCTTCTCATTGTTACATGATTCACAGGTTTTAGGACAATGAGCATGATGCTACTTTTCACCAGCATCGGAGAGCGGATGCCGCTCGAATCACATATCGTGCAGATTGGTGGTGCGGGCCAGGCGCATCTTCTTAAAGTAAGAAGGCGTGAGGCCCGTCACCTTCTTGAACTGATTGCTCAGATGGCCCACGCTGCTATAATTCAGCTTCTCGGCTATCTCTGTGAGGTTCATCTCATCATATAAGATGAGCTCTTTCACCCGCTCTATCCTATGGGCAATGATGTAATGCTCAATGGTGATGCCCTTCACCTCAGAGAACAGGTTGGACAGATAGGTATAGTCATACTGCAACGTAGTGCTAAGATGGTCCGAGAAATTGGTCTTCGGTCGTTCCTCGGCATAGTGTACCATCTCGATGATCACCTGCTTGACGCGTTCCACAAGAATGGCCTTCTTGTCCTCCATCAGGTCGAGACCCGCGGCCATCAGCACCTCCTTGAGCGTGGCCCGCTGCTCGAGCGACAGGTCCTCGAACACTTCCACCTCGCCCAGATTGACACTGCCATAATGCAGATGCATGTCATCCAAGGCCGACTTGACCACCATCTTGCACCGGGCGGACACCATGTATTTGATATAGATCTTCATTCGGCATAGGGGTTGAAAGAGCGTGACCATTTGGTACTATAAACCATCGTTAGTCATTGCAAGTGCGCTTACAATTCTCTAAAGGTACCTTCATATATCCGTTAAAGCCTTGACAAATGCCAGAAAACGCCCTGTAAGCGTGAATCATGTAATGTCCCAAGTGCAGGATGTAAAAAATCCGATCGCCCTGCCCGCCTGCCCGCCAAAGCCGTGACACCAGCCGCCAGACCTGCCGCATACGTGAATCATGTAATGTACCGCTGTAACGATGTAATAGATAGGCAACGCCCTGACTGAACATTTGCAGGGTCGGAAATCACCGATACATCATTACACACTGAACAATGGGAAATCTACTTTACATCGTTGCCGTCATCCTCATCATCGGCTGGGCGGTCGGCTTTTTGGGCTTTCATGCCGGTGGCCTTATCCACATCCTTCTGGTCATTGCCATCATAGCAGTGATACTGCGCCTCATTCAGGGCCGCAGGGTCTGAGCTGCGCTTCCAGTTTCAATTCACAACAATTCAATTCAACCATCAAATCCAAAGATCATGAGAAAAGCAATTTTCACCACATCAATGATCGCCTTCACAGCCATGGGTCTTGCATCCTGCTCTGATTGCGATATCTGCACAAAAGATTCTTCACCAGAGGTGCGCATCTGCGAGGATGACTACAACAACAGTACCGAATACGGTCTGGCGCTTGACATCAAAGAGGCACAAGGGTACGATTGCCGCTAGTCATAGGGCTTTGCGTTGATGGTCGGCAACTGCCGACCATCATGCATCGCCACTCCACGGTCATCCACAAACAGCAGTCATGATAAAACGTGTAGGTATAGGGATATTCATTCTTGGGCTCATCATCTCGGTGGTCACCACCGTCAATATGGTGACGCGTGACGATGTGATGGACATCGCAGACAACGAGATTCATCGCAACGAGAACACCTACATGGTATGGACCCCGGTCATCGGGCTCATCGTGATGTTCATAGGTGGTGGCCTTGGACTCTATGGCGCAAGGCGCGAAGACAGGACCACAGTGCGCGAAAGACGGTAACAGCACAGCGCTACCGCAAGACGCTACCGTGCCATTCAATTTCAAATTCAATTCACCAGTTAGATCCTAATACCATGAGAAAAGCAATTTTCACCACATCAATGATCGCCTTCACCGCCATGGGCCTTGCCTCTTGCAGCGATTGCGTTTTATGCACCAAGGATTCGGCCCCAGAGATCCGTCTTTGCGAAAGCGACTACGATTCGAACACCGAATACGGCCTTGCACAGGACTATCAGACGGCAAACGGCTACAACTGCCGTTAGTCTACTACCGCAACGACCGCAAAGGGCCCCTCGGGGCCCTTTGCCGATTTGTGGCACCATCTCTTCTCATCACTGATAAACTCACATCATGAAATCATCATTTCCAATTGCCGTCATCATCGCGCTCAGCGCCTTGACCGTAGAGGCACAGATCACCGTAGAAACAACCGCCCCGCAGACCGCAGATGCATCCACCTCCTACTTTGTGGACATACCGCAGGCCGACCGCAACACCACCGAGAAAGCTTGGCTCAAGTATGTGGGCAAACGCAGCAAGGGCAAGGCATCAGAGGTCAGTGGCCAATACCTGCAACTGGGCGCTGTGAACAAGAACATATCCTTCGAACCCTTTGATGTGCACAGCACCATGGTCGAGGCCATTGGCGGGGTGCGCCTCACAGCGTGGTTCACCAAGGACGGGGCAGCTTTGGCAGCGACAGACGGAGCCAACGTTCTGGATTTTGCAGCCAAAAAATACCTCCACGATTTTGCCATCCTCCATTACCGCACCGTGGTGACCCAAGAGCTCAAGGGCGAGACCTCCAAGCTCAAGACGATGGAGAAGTCATTGGCCAAGATCATCAAAGAGGGCGAACGCTCGGGCCAGACCATCAACCGCAACGACCGCAGCGGCAAGCGTACCACCGAGGCCATGACCGTAAGCGAGCAGGCCATTGTCAACAAGGCCGAGAGCATAGAAGACCAGCGCGACATGGTGAACTCGACCGCCACAGACGCGCAAGCATCCAAGGGCGCCAACAAGACCATGGACGACCTGAAGGACGACAAGAAAGACCTACAGAAACTGAACGAATCGCAGGGCCGCGAGCTGGATGAGCTGAACAAGGACACCCGCGCTGCCGAACGCGACATGACCACGTCTGCCGAACGCATGACCGCCATGCAGGCGCAGATAGCTGTCCAACGCACGGTGGTGGCCGATGTGAAGGCCAAACTGGCCGCCATTCATTGATCCCTCCTATGCACACCAACATCATCAACACCCTAGCATCATGAAGAACATCGGCATCGCCATCCTTATCATCGGTCTCATCGTCACCATATTCACCAGCTTCAGCTTCTTCACCAAAGAGAAGGTGGTGGACATCGGTTCGCTTGAAATAACCCGCGACCGCCAGCACAACATGGCCTGGTCGCCCTTCGTAGGCATGGCCGTCATGGCCGTGGGTGGTGGCATCATCGCATTTTCGAGGCGCAAGTAGACCAGACCTCTGCCACTGAACACCGAACCCCGCCTCTGATGGTATCAGAGACGGGGTTCCTTGCGTTAGCAGGCATGCAGCGATGCCTATAAAACAACCGACCCTCCCCTCACTTCTGCTGCAATATCTCCAACACCCGTTGTAGCATGTATTTAGCCACGCCTATTTCCCGAGCAGGAAGTGCGCTTCCGGAGGTCAGAAAACCTAATTACGTCAGAGTGAAAGTGTCAGAAGAAGGAGCCCGGGGCCTTTTGCACTTGCCTCGTACTCGGTAGCGTCAGCCCAACCATTGGCAACGCCACACCACCACCAATATTGCCTACTGGCCTTGCAAAGCCCAATGAACGGCAAAGACATCGCCTTTGAATAATATCCTTCTCTCAAATTCCTTTTTG
>JBFYQB010000444.1:0-4756 GCA_041302955.1 Flavobacteriales bacterium | reverse complement strand
TTGTTGTAGAGTTGCGTAAAGTTGAGATTGGCATTCAACTGCCAGTTCTGTGAGTTCTGAATCGTATTGCCGAAAGATGCCTGCTCGAACACACCTGTTTCGGCATTGCGCTGCAATGGTGCCGTGTTCCATGAATAGTTACCAGTGTAAGAAGCGGTGGCAGTGACCCAGCTGAACCACGGTATCTTATTGATAGGGAGCGTCCAGTTAACAGTTGTGGCGTGATTGTACTGTGTGGTCCGGCCACCGCGCAATACGTTACTCCAGATGCTGTCACGCATGTGGTCCCAGTTGTCAAAACGGTCATCTACTCGGCCTTCAGGTTCATCTATCCGACCAAAGTTGAAAGCATCATATTGAATCTTGATGGCCTGAGTAAGGTCATACTTGAAGTGATATTCTCTGTTCCAAAGGAATGATTTCTGGAATGTCGGTTCAATCTTGATGTCAGCATAACTCGTGGTGTTGCGCAGTTTCTGTTCATTGTACCTGCGGTCCATGTCTGTGCGGAATCCAAGTCTGCCAGGCAGGTAGTTGAAGTTGAAATCCTTGATGGGTTTCAGCCAAGGTGATTTCAGGAAATTGCGAGTCCATTTCTGGTAGTTGTCTTTCCGTTTTTGATACAACTCTAATTTCTCTTCTTCTTCTTTCACCAACGAGCTTGGAGCTTTGACCCGCTTCAGGCTGTCAACCACCATCTTTTGCTCCTTTATCCGGTTTTCGCGGTTCTCTTTGCCTTGATCAATGAGTTTGTTGGTCAGTTTCAGTTTTGCAAATGGCCGCACATTATTGACCTGCGGGTTGTAATCATAGTTTAGACCTCCGCGATACGTGCGTGTTTGGTTGGTCTCCATGCGTATGTTACGCTCATACTGCTGGTTGTAGGCATAGTTGAATGCGAAGTTCGAGATGTCAAATGGTAACGGGGCGCCTTTGCTGGTACGTTGTTTCCGCACGTCCGTGAAGTTCATGCTTCTACGCTTGATGTAGGTCTCCGTGACCTGACGCAACGAGTCTTGCCGCTGTTCTGAATTTGCCGACCCTTCGAGATTGGCAAGTGATGCACTCATGCTCACATCCGGGTCGAGCGGATTGTATTCTGGGGTGGCGAAGGTTTCGGAATAGCCAAGATACATCGGCACATTCACTGCCCATTTCTTAGGGAGGAACATGCCAAGTTGCATTGTAGTTGCCAGATCATAGTTCAAGGTACTTTCTCTGTAGCGCTCACTTGGCTTGCTGTCAAAAGCCCCGAAACCGAACTTCGTGTAGTTGAATGCTCCAGTAATGTTGGCAAAGTCTGCCAGTTTGATGTTGGCCTGCGCTGTAGTGGCCCAACCTCCTTTATTGTCAAAATCCGTCAGTCGAAGTTCATTCACCCATACTTCAACACATTTTTCAAGGCCATCATCAGATCCATGCACCCCCACCTTTTTCGGGTTGCGCACTCCGATCATGATGCTTTTCACGTTTGCAAGGTTCGGATTTCCCTTCACATAGATCTTATTCCTCGGACCGTGGTCGCTTTCATAACGAACAGTGAGACTTACGGTCGGGTCGGTGATCAGGTCACGGTTCCTTTGGGTCTTCACCCCGATGAGTTCATCAAATGCTACGTCAATGTTGTTGAGCAATGGCCATACATCGTATTCATCCGAAGCACCTGGAAGCGTTACGATGGTCGGCACAACATATTCGTAATAGTTGTTGTCGAAATCGGTGCCGAGACGAAGAAATACTTCGATGTCACCATCCTTCAATAGCTCAGGGTCTACTGCCTCGGCATGCACGAACATCTTCAATCGTTTGTATGAACGGATGTCCAACGGAACATTCTTGAACGCTGCCCGAGCATCGCCATCCGCAAGCCCACATGCTTTGAGCAACAATGATTGCTCGTTAAGTTGACGGAGCGAGGTGCTACTATTTGGGGTCTGTTGACGCGTGATTCCCGGAGGCAGTATATAGTTGATAGGTTCTTTGCTGCCGTTTTCTTCGATGTTGACCACCGATATATCGAAACTGCCGCCAGTGGTGCCATCGTCCGGAATGTATTCGCCAGCCTCCTCCAGCGAGAACTGATAGCGCCTCCATTCGCCTCGAACAAGTTCCAATCGGGCAAAACGGCATACCACGCTATCCTCAAATTCCTTGAGGAACATGCGCAGGAATCGGATAGATCTGAAATCCTGAATGTTTCCGATTACTCGGTCCGGCACCCGTACCGGAATCTTGAACTGATACCAATCAACCGCTGCGGGCTGACCATTGGGCAAAGAACCTTGTGCTTGCACAATGTTGGTTATATAGTTCTGTCCGACAACCATGTCTTCCTTGCGAAGGCTGACCTTGTATTGGAAATAGTTCTCAGCCTCGCTCACCGTATTGTCACGGTTTATATCCTCAACGTTGGGCAAGGTGCTGTTGGATGCTTGAAATGAGGTTCCAGACTGCTCAGCAGTTGGCGAATTGTTCTCCAATCCGTTGAAATCCTTGTAGCGGTCAAGAACAGACGCTTCTTCATTGTCGAACTCTTCGCTGCGGTAATATTTGAAGTTGTCGCTCGATGGATCTTCCAGCAGTTTGTCACGTGCAGCCGCACTTAAGGCGCCTCCGCCCACCAAGGCATCCAGTCTGGCCACGTAGTCTTCAGTGAAGAATTGCCGTTCCTGTTCGTCATTCAGGCCGTCCATACCTATATCTTGAAATGGGCGCGATGCAGGATCATTATCAAACACGTTGATGATATTCTGCACCGAAGGCACAAGACCCCATGCCGTGGTGTCCACTGGGTTCAGGTTGTTTGGCGTGGGCAGGCCGTTCTCAAAGGCCTTGCGACCATCGCGCAGTATATCCTCAGAGATATTGCCCAAGTTGAAATACAGGTCGCCACCGCTATGATTGTTCTGGTCGTCATAGAAGTAGGGATCCATCATCCAGAATTGGATGAACTCGATATTGTTCTGTTCGAAATCAGGCGTATTGATGGCGCGCATGATGCCGCCCCAACGTGATTCAGGTTCTTTAAGGCTGCCATCTTGTTCCAGACCTGCCGCTATCTTCACACCATTTGGAGCAAAGCCATCAACATCATAGTTATATGGCCCTTTGAGTGTCGGATAATAAGCTACATCGAATACGGGAAGGTTGGTCTGCTGACCCTGTAATTGAGATTGCCTATTGGGGAATATCTCCTGTTCCAATACGCCACGTGTGTACTGGTAGGACAGGTCATTGTTGTCCAAGTGGCTTGGAGTAAGGCTGTTGTTCCTATAGAACAATGGGTCGAGGATGTACCAATTGATCCGAGCTCGGTTCATCCCGAAACCGATGTTGTTGCTCAACGAACCTTCAGGAAACATACTCGAACTGGTCTGCTGCTGCGGTGTGCTGGCCAATACCCATGATTGCTGCTGCTTCAGATCGATGAAATTCACACTGCCCTCAAAGTCATCAATATATGCTATGCCGCCCTTACTGATGGCGCTCGCGTTTCCCGGAATGAGGTGGGCGAATTCGCCCTGAACCGCTATGCTCGAAGTCTCCTTGGTGTTTATCAATGGAATCTTGTCCACCAGTTTGGTCAAAAGGCGCGACTCGGTGCGATAGGTGCCGTCAATACCCCAAATGGTATTGTTGATCGGTTCATCACCGATATTCACTTTTTGGGTCAATGGGCGTTCGCTCAGGTTCAGGACACTTGCCCCGAGTGCAAAGTCCTTGCTCACCACATAATCCAGATGCACACCTGCCAACGTTTTCTGTTGGATACTGAACAGCGAGTTACTTTCGCTCGTTGCCCGTATGGGCGTGTTGGACTGGAGGATGCTTTCATTGATTATGGTTACGCGGCCAAGCACATAATCTACCGTGTAGTCCTGATTTTCCACCAAGGTCGCACCACCGGCCGTAACCGTTACACTTCCTTGGGGAATATTCATTCCTCCCAACGAAATCACAGCTCCTCCAGCACTTTTGTATGTTCCTGCAAGCAGGAATCGGTTTAGTTCTGGATAGTAGAGAGCCACCTGTTTCGTGCTGTCATACAGTTGTTTGTATACATATTTCTTGGCAATGGCTTCTTCGGTTGGAAGGTCGAACCGACTTTCCAAATGCCTGCCGAATGGTTCCACTTTAGGGAGATATACTCTTCCGGTCTGACTGCTGATGGTTACGCCCTCCACAAAATCAAAGAATCCGTCAGGATACGGGTCATTGTTGTTGTTCAGTTTGTCCATACCCATGGTGCGGAGCAAGATTTCGCCATTGATAGCACCCTCGGTAATGTAGTTGGTGCGTGTTCCGGCCTCAACGTTGTCGTAGATCACATCCAGTCTGAAATCTTCGCGGGTAAGTTGATAGGCGCCTATGTTATAGACGTTCTTCATCATCAGGTCCCACATCGGCAACTTCGGATAGGTCACCGTGCTTTTGAGCATCTTGAGGTAAAGCGCCTGATCTCCTGTAATACCGTCCGTGGAGAATTCTCCCACCTGAAACACCTGTCCGCCATAGGTATACTGATAGGCCACAGCAAGAACCTCGTTAGGCTGCAGTTCCCTGTTCAGCGATATATAACCCAACTGTGGATGGATGCGATATTCGGTCTCGCTCAGTTTCGTGGCGAGTTCAAGGGGCTCATAGTCCTGAGAGTTGATGAAATTGTTGGTCGTTGCCAACGATGAAAGCGTGGAACTCACCTGACTCACCGTACGTGCGGCAGAGTAGGTGGTGTACATCGTGTTGTAAAGACTGT
>JBFYQB010000443.1:0-2880 GCA_041302955.1 Flavobacteriales bacterium | reverse complement strand
CTCGAATCCCTCAGCGATGTTATCCATAATTGACCCAGCACTCCGCTCCATTTGGTTCCTGAGGGCATAACTATTCCGAAGTTCAGTTTTGCGAATGAGCGCATAGGTCTCTTTAGAGAGGGTTCTAGCTTCCTGCCAGATTCTGAGGTCTTCAAACTGCTTAATAGTCGCCATTTCTATTCAACCGTGAACTACAAACCACAAACCACAAACTTGGAACTGTTTCATATTTTAGACCGCGAAACTCTCCCCACATCCACATGTACGGCTCGCATTTGGGTTGATGAACACGAATCCCTTGCCGTTCAGCCCTCCGCTGTAGTCCAGTTCGGTACCGATCAGATAGAGAAAGCTCTTCTTGTCCACCACCACGCGGATGCCGTTGTTTTCAAAAACCTTGTCCTCTTGTTTGAGGTCGGTGTCGAAGGTCAGTTCATAACTGAGACCAGAACAACCGCCTCCTTTCACTCCAACGCGGATGAAAGCTTCGTTGGGAGTCTTGCCGTCTTCCTCCATAAGGTTGATGGCTTTCTTTTTGGCGTTTTCAGTAACTGTTATCATGGTCTTGGCTATCAACAGTTTCTATTTAGAATGGTTCTAAATAGAGGTGGTTTTCGGCTGCAAAAATACCACTAACAGGGTATGTGGGCAAGGAAAATGTGTGGTAGTTGTTGGAAAGGAGATTCCTTTACATTTGACATTTGTCAATTCTAGCTAAATGAAATTCAGACTTACTACATGGCCTATTCTTTTTGTGGCCTTCCTTTCGTTCCAATTCACAGTATCGGCTCAAGACTTTGAGCAACGCAGGCAGCAGTACTTCGATAGTGCAGCGGTGAACCCGAACGATAATGCAATGGTGATTGAGGCGTATTTGGGACAGCCCGTAACGCAGCAGTATCTGGACAATATCTACAATGTGATGTTGACCCGAAGCACCATAGATTTTGCTATTGTTCAGCTTATCAGGGTCATGTTTCTCGGAAATGGAGCCTACGATAACCAGATAGTGCCTCAGTTGAGTCTGTTTCCTTACTGGATCAATTATGGAGACACCCTTCGTGGATATTGGTCGGAAAATCACATGATCATGTGGATGAGCTCAGACTGGTTGATCCATGAAAGGACAGGTCGTCCAATTGACGCTACTTTAGATCAGCGCTTACGCCATTATTTACAACTCAAGATAGATTACGGGTTTTACGAGTTTCTGTCGTCCGTCTACGCACCCTATTGTTTGTCAGGTCTGCTCAATTTGGCCGATTTTGCTGAAGATGAAGAGATAAAGACGCTGGCTACGCAAGCGTCAAAGCGCCTACTGCGTGAAATGTTGTTGTTGACAAATGATCAAGGGGTGTTTTTCCCCGCCTCGGGACGAAACTATCCAGGCAAATTCATCAACGCCCATGGGCAGAACCATTCATCATTGATCTATTTGCTGACAGGACTTGGCCCTGCACCTTCTGAAGCGACACATGCTGGTGGTTTTTTGGCCACATCTTCAATTGATTTTTCTGATGTGACCGCAACATGGTCTGCAAATGAAGATACCATACTTGCCATAGGACACAGCTTGCAAGAAGGGTTGGTGATCAATGCTGCATTGACGAATCTGGACCGCACAATATTTCAATGGAGTTCAGGAGGGTATTTTCATCCCGATTTGGTTTCAGAAACAGTAACGCTACTTGAAGACTCGAATATGTGGGAGCACGTAGATTTCGCTCTACTTGCAGGGCTGCAGGGATTTTCGTTGGATCAGTATTCGGTACTTGCCGAAAATCTCAGTGTCATCTCGAAGAGTTCGGTCATTTCTGGTCAAGACGTAGCCATTTTCAAGAATGGTGGTGTAACTCTTTCTTCAATTCAGGATTTTTGGAAGGGTAAGGTCGGTTTTCAGCAGCATCCTGTGGTGGCATGCGTGGGACAGACTGCTGTATACACTGGATCAGGCCCTGTGTTTGCCGATTGGGAGCAACGAACAGCCGACAATGCCAATGAACACCTGCCTTATGTAGAACAAGCTCATAATGTGGCACTTATAATGTACCGGCCTGAAGTAATACCTGAAGTTCTCCCGTTCGACAACAAAGATGTGGCGCTCTTTTGGCAGGACACATCTTATGATGAAACAGTGGAGAATGGTAATTGGCTCATAGGGCGACAGGATGAGAATTATGTGGCAGTACGTAGAAGCTGTGTTGGAGATATTAACGGTGTTTGGGGGTGCGAAACAAGTAATGTTGGATCATTCGGTGGCGGTCAGACTTGGGTGATCGTTGTTGGAAACGCGGATATGTACGGTGATTTTGAAGCGTTCCAAGGAATTGTTGGGCAGGCGGTGTTTGAAGAGGAGTGGTTAATAACAATAGGCACGGGTGGTGGCAATTATTACGCTTCCATCACCTTTGACACCATTCAAGTGGATTACACATGGGAAGGTGAAGGGGGAACATCGGTAACAGATTTTCTTGAGGCGGAGGGCATTCTTGGGATTTACCCAAATCCTACTACCGGTATTTTCACTTTGGAGATTCCCGAAACAGCTATAATGCCCCGACTATCAGTTTTCAACGCCATGGGGCAATTGGTGCAGCGAATGGAAGGGATAGCATCAAACAAGGTACAAATGAATGCGCAGGATTGGCCTGCAGGTCTTTACCACATCATGCTTGATTCGGAAGCTGGCCGTAGCTACTCCAAGATTGTCAAACAATAGTGGCTACTGCTTCATCACCACCCTAAAACCACCATTGCCACGTTTATGATGTGGGTGGTCGTTGTTCCTTGCATAGAGAAAGCAATATTTTGATGGGCTCATCCATGATCCTCCGCGGGACACACGGTATTTGGCCGGGGTTGTATTCAAAGGGTTTTTAG
>JBFYQB010000442.1:0-5522 GCA_041302955.1 Flavobacteriales bacterium | reverse complement strand
CTCGTCTCTTGTCCCTCGTCCCCGGGCAGTGATCACCCCACCTTCACCTTCCACCTGCCTGTGGCAACAGTGTCGGGGTTCTGGATGATGACATAGTAGCGCTCCAGCACAGGCAGGTCGGTGAAGTGGCCGTTGTTGCCTGCCGCTATGGTGACGCTGTAGGTGGAATGCGGAATGCCGGGCTGGTCGCTGACGCTGAATACCAAGTCCTCATTGCCACTGTTGTAGAGCGTGACAGTGCTGCTCTGGGTCATCACACCTTCGTTGACGGCCGTGATGGTGGCCCCTGGGGCGATGAGCCCGTTGACGCTGAATGCCTTGTCCGTAAGCGGCAGATAGCTCGGGTTGTAATAACTGCTGTAGTTGTCCGGGTTCTCGATGTTGTTGAGCGCTATGGTCAGCATGTTGGTGGTCAGTTGCAGCGTCAGCAACTTGCGGTCTGCGCGCCTGCCTATCTGTAGCGTCTCCACTTCGGCAAAGACAGAGGTCTGTGCAGCGCGGGCAGCGGTGAAGGCGTTTATCCTTGCGGTGAGCACTGTTGTCTCTGCCGGTGTCAGATGGGCGGTGGCCGCATTCTGAAACCGTTGGATGAGCATGGGCAGTTGGGTCAGGTTGGCATCATGATACTCGGTCATGCCCTGTGGGTAGAATTCCTGATAGATGGCTGAGACAGCAGTGAACCTGAACCTCACCAGACCTTCGAGGTCGCTCATGTAGGCCAACATCAGGCCCTTGGTGGTGTTCATGGTCACTGTGAGCCCCTCGCTCACCGCCTTTTTGGTGGCGGCATCGGTCATCAGACCGAAGAAGGCGGTATACTTCGCACTGGTGTCGGTGATGAGCTGGCTGTAGATGCCACCCGGATTGTTCACCGGCAGGGATAGCCGTTGCAGCATGTCCTCGGTGAAACCCCGCAGGTTGGCGTCAGACAGATTCCTGTCATCAAATAGGTCTTGGGTCAATTTTTCAGGGTTCATCATGGCGTTGGAGTTTTAAGGGTTGAGAAGAATGATGATTGATAATGCTATAAGGTTACTGGAATGACGGACGGAACCTTCATCGCCACCGTTCCCGATTTTGGGAGTGCCAGCGGAATGTTCACCCTTACCGTTCCCGATTCTGGGAGTGCCAGCGGAATGTTCACCGCTACCGTTCCTGATTTTGGGAGTGCCAGCGGAATGTTCACCCTTACCGTTCCCGATTTTGGGAGTGTCAGCGGAATGTTCACCGCTACCATTCCCGATTTTGGGAGTGCCATCGGAATGTTCACCGCTACCGTTCCCGATTTTGGGAGTGCCAGCGGAATGTTCACCGCTACCGTTCCCACTTTTGGAAGTGCCAGCGGAATCTTCACCGCTACCATTCCCGATTTTGGGAACGCCCCAACAGTCGGGCTTCCGACCTTTTCAGACTTCAAAGTGGTATGAAGACAGGTTCTGGACATCTTTTTCGTGAAAAAGGTGGGGTCGAATCTAATAAGTTTTTTACACTTTTTCATTCATGGGAGAAAAATTTTCTTCCGTGGAGCATAAGAGGGTATTGGTCTAGGAAAAAGAGGTGGGAGCCAAAGGGCAGGCATCCATCAATTCTGACAGAAAAGTATGCAGCGGCATTTCTTTTTCAGCAAATTTGCCCTCCATAGAACAGACGGCCATGCAGAACCCAGACTTTATCCAAAAAATATCAGAGCACTACACCAAGGAGCTGATGCCTGTGCCGGGCACCCTGTTCCGCTATGTGTCGACAGAAGGGGAGAGGCTCAAATTCCGCGACAAAAGGGATAAGCATTTCTATTTGCCGATAGCGCTCGTGGATCTGGCAAGGTCGCGCCACAAGGCCGGCAAGAAGGTCACGTTGCTATGGGTGCAGATGCATGGCACTGAGAACTCTAATATCCCCAAGCTTCTCAAGATGCTTATAGCTCAGTTTCCCTGATCGGAAGCGGCAAAGGGCATCTGCCTGTCTGCTCCATGCTACAATAAGAAGGCCCCGACACATTGCTGTGCCGGGGCCTTCTTGTTGTCCATCACCTCGTGTCATGCGCGAACATGACAACACACCATTTTACCAAACCCCCAAACCGTTTTACGAGGGTGGACAATCTGCCGACATCGGAGGTTTACATTTGCTTTCCGTGCGCAGCCCGTTCCAATTCTGTCTTTTTCTGTTGCTCCTTCTCTGTGGGAATGATGCCTTGGCGCAGCAGCCTGTGATGCAGCATTGGTCGCAGGCCGAGGGACTGGCCAGCAAGGTCGTGTTCGGCATAGCGCAAGACCACAAAGGCCACATCTGGCTGGGCCACGACAAGGGCCTGAGCCGGTTTGACGGCCGTTCGGTGGTCCACTATGCGCATCCGGCCATGAACGGTGGCGGGGTCAGCAACCTGATAGAAGATGCCAAGGGGCGCATCCGCTGCCAGAGTTTCATCGGGCAGATGTTCGTGATGGAGGCCGACAGCATGGTGCTAGTGACGCACGTGCCCGCAAGCGGAAACTATTCTCCCATCGTCCACGGCAATGATGGAACGCTCATCTCGGCCGTTGGCCGCAAGATAACCGTGCTTGATGCCGACCTGAGGAAGAAGGACAGCTTGGAAGCACCCCATGGCGTCTATACCATGCAGCACCAGGCCGATGGGCTGTGGGTGATGGACGAGACCGGATTGACCCACATGATAGGCGGCAAGGTGATGAGCACCTATCCGCTTGGAAATTCCGCACCGCCCGCTCACTATCTGCTGGCGAAGTTGAAGGGCCGCATGCTGGCCATCCCAAAGACCGCGGGCAAGGGTCTTGTCTATCAGATGTTGCCCGAATTCAGTGTCTTCAAGCTGTTGCCCGACAATGCGGTCATTCAGGCAGTAGGAGTATTTGCAGACAGCCTGCTGATGGTAGGCACCACAGATGGCCTCTATCTCTTCGATGGCCAACTGAGGCTGTTGCCCATGCAGCAACCATTGCTCCAAGGGCACAATATCTCGGGCGTGATGCAGGACCGCGATGGAGCTTTCTGGATATTGACCATCGACAATGGTGTGTATCGCATTCCCGACCTCGGCATCATGGCCTATGCCCAGACAGAAGACGTGTTTTCCATGTTCGCCCATCGCAACGATGGCGATGCATTGCTCATCGGCACCGAATCGGGCAGCGTCTGGCAATTGGGCAATGCGTTTGCTCCCTTGTATGTATCTGAGGCCAGGCACCGGGTAAGCAGCATGTTGAGCCACAATGGCCACACCTTGGCGGCATCCGATAAGCTGTATCTGCACTATCCGGATGGCCATACCCATACCCTATCTATGGCGGTAAAGGACATGTTGGCCATTGACGACCGCCATGTGGTGCTGGCCATTTCGGCCGCGTTGAAACTTATCGACCTCAACGAGAAGAACCCGCGTATGATCGAGCTGCCCATTGGCATGGAGAATTTCCGGTCCAATGCCCTGTCCATCGCTCCGAATGGCAAAACACTGCAATTGGCCACCACCGTGGGCATCTGGCAATTGCAGACATCGCCACCTTACAAGGCCGAACTGCTCAATGCCGAAGTGATCGCCAACCGATTGCTATGGGTGGGCGATACGCTCTTGGCCGCCACCATAGACCGTGGCATCGTTATGCTGCGCAATGGAAAGGTGGTGGGCAGCATAGTGGTGGAGGGCAGCGATAAGCAGCAGACCGTTCTGCGCATGATCCATCACGGAGGTAGCGTCTATGCCAAGTTCAACGACCACATCTATTCCATTTCCACCAAAAGTTGGAAACCCGAACGCATCAATACCTCCTTTCTTGGTTCGAGCGATGTGGTCAATGATTTCGTGGTCAAAGGCGACAGGTTGTTCTTGGCAACAGAGCTCCGCATCATTGCCCTGCCGCTCGCTACCCAACAAAGACCGGCAATGGTGCCGTCCATTTTCATAGACCATGTGCGTGGTCGCGATATGGAGCTCGACCCTGCATCCGACATGCGTCTGCCATTCGACCGCAATAGTCTGCAGATCGATTATTCCATTCCGTGGTATGGTGACCAGCGCGGGCTCGCGGTGCAGTTCAGACTCAACGATGCGCCTTGGCAGACCAACGAACCCCTGTCGCGCATGCTCAATCTGCCGTATCTCTCGCCCGGCAGTTATACGGTTCAGCTCAGGGCCCAATTGCCCGATGGAAGGTTCACGCCTGTGGCCGAGGTCAACATCACCATCGTTCCACCGCTGTATGCCCGTTGGTGGTTCCGGCTGTTGAGTGCGCTGTTCATCGGTGGGGCACTTTATGCGCTTTATCGGTATCGCCTTCGTTTCATCGGACGTCAGAATGTGCTATTGCAACAGAAGATCAAACTCGAACAGGAACTCGACCGCTCCATGCTGGCGTCCATCCGCTCACAGATGAACCCGCACTTCATCTTCAATGCCCTCAACACTATCCAGAGTTACATCTATCTCAACGACAAGCCAAACGCCATCAGCTATCTGGGCAAGTTCAGCAGCCTCACACGCCTCATTCTCGAAATGAGCAACCACGAGAAAGCATGCCTGCGCGATGAGATCGAAGCACTGAAACTCTACCTCGAACTGGAGAAGATGCGCTTTGAGGAAAGCCTCGATATGGAGATGGACATCGAGCCGTCCATCAAGGTGGAGCAGTGTTTCATCCCCACCATGCTCATTCAGCCCTATGTGGAGAATGCGGTGAAACACGGACTGCTGCACAAGAAGGACAACCGCAGTGTGCGTATCTCCTTCAGATTGCAGAACAATGACAAGCTGGAAGTGACCATAGAGGACAACGGCATTGGCCGCAAACGATCGGCAGAGCTCAACGCCAAGAGTTCGCGCCACAAGCCGTTCTCCACAGAGGCCAACCAGAAACGATTGGAGATCATGAACAAAGCGATTCCCGAAGGATTCACCGTCACCTATATCGACCGTATGGATGAACAGGGTAGGGCAGAAGGCACTACGGTGATTCTGCTGATGCCGCTGAAATAAGCACCGTTGGAGCGCACCAC
This sequence comes from Flavobacteriales bacterium, assembly GCA_041302955.1. GTDB lineage: Bacteria > Bacteroidota > Bacteroidia > UBA10329 > UBA10329 > UBA10329. The sequence continues at coordinate 512 of JBFYQB010000442.1, read as the reverse complement.
AAACCTTGCATTGAAGCACGGACGCCCTTCCCCCTTAAAAAGGGGGTGCCCGCAGGGCGGGGGATTTTATTTTGACACGACTGACCAAATGACCCCCAATTGTAAAACCAAAATGCCTGCTGGTAAAACGGTTTTCACCATAAGAAATATGAAAGCAGATATTTGAGCCAAGATGAAAGCTATTATAGTTGACGATGAAACAAAAGCACGCCAGTTGCTGCGTGCCATGCTATCTGACCTGTGTCCCAATGTTGAGGTCGTGGCCGACTGCGATGACCTGCCCAATGGTGTGAAGGCCATCAAGCGCCATAGCCCCGACCTCGTTTTTCTTGACATAGAAATGCCCGGCCACAGCGGCCTCGAACTCCTCGATTTCTTCAATGATGATGAAGTGAACTTCGACATCATCTTCACCACCGCCTACGACCACTACGCCATTCAGGCATTCAAACTCTCGGCCGTTGATTACCTGCTCAAACCGCTCTCTCCCAAGGGTCTTGTCGAAGCAGTTG
>JBFYQB010000441.1:0-3299 GCA_041302955.1 Flavobacteriales bacterium | reverse complement strand
ATATTAAGCTTGTCTTATTGTATTTTGAAATAGTATTATCAGCTATTGAATTGATTTTATCAGGTCTTGAATATGTATTATCAGTTATTACAATTATCTTATGACATCTTTAATAAGTATTATCAGATATTGAACTTTTATTGATCTGATGATAATTCATATTGATCTTATCTTATCGAAATAAGTTACTTTCGTAGTGCGGAAACGCTTGAAGTCAGAACTTAAGATCTATTGGTCATGCGAAAACTAAGCCCAGAAGAAACGCCCGAGATACTTCCATTGAAAAGCGGACGGAGCACCCAATTGCGCACGCTGCTGCTACAATTGGCCGTAGGCGAGGTGGCCTTTATGCCCAAGGAAGAATGGAAGACCAAGAACGGCCCCTCGTTCATCGTGGCGCATATCAAAAAGACCCATGGCTTCTTATATGCCTATGGCAGTATGACCGATGGCTCGGGGTGGATGTTCAAGAGGGTGGCGTGAGAACACGCATCAACCGAGATGAGCAAGAATGCCAATGGCTATTGCACCACGATGCGCCCTTGGCCTACAACACCATCGCTACCGATGAGCATGTAGAGGTAGATGCCGTCATGCAGCGCACTGATGTCGACCATCTGCCGTGCATGCAATTGTGAATGATGCGCAACCGTCCTACCACTCATGTCGCTGATGCGAAGATCCAAGGACGGATGATGGTCCGATGACCACGACACTTGCAGCATGTCTCCCGCAGGGTTGGGATACGCCATTACTTCAATGTCTGAGATAGCAGATTCCTCCACCGATACCGGATGCACATTGACATGGTAAACCGGTGCACCAACACCTACGCATCCTGCCGAGTCGGTGACTGTGATAAAGTAGTAGGTGGTACTTCTGGCTTTGCCCAAAAATCGAGACTGGTGGAATCGGTAAGGCCGTGGTTCGGTCTCCAGAGATATTGCAACGGAGGAATGCCGCCACCAACGTTATGAAACCCACTCAAATAGATGGAATCGCCTAAGGTCAGGTCCATTACCATATAGCCCAAATGTGAATAATATCTGGACCAACGAAGCTGCATCGTGTCAGTGCACGTATTGCCCTCGCTGTCGGTGGCGTGAAGGATGAAATCCAGAGGGTCTTCCTCTCCTTGACCTATGGTGGTCGGGTTGATCAACGTGGTGTCGGTCAAAAAATCTGACGCGGTGTGTGTATAGGTCCAATTTCCGAAACCGCCCTCATAAGTGGTTTCCCATGCATAGGTGTATCCTATTTGCGGTTCACTTTCCGGACCGATCTGCAACTGTTGTACGCTGAAAAGACCGACACAGACGACCTTGTCGGGGCCTGCATCGGCAATGCATTGCCCTAGGACCTGAATACGATTGAACAGCAAAAGAATAACCAATAGGATCACGGGAGTCTTCATTCAACAAATATAAACCCTCTGTATGATAAGCCCGTGGCTTCGCGGTTTGCTCCCACATGCAACACCTCAACTCCGTGATCCCAACCCCTCACACCACCACATCGCCCCCATCCAGTCGTGACACGACCCTATAGAGCGGTATGGTGGCCGAGAGGATGAACACCCCACAGATGGCATAGGCCCAGGTGATGTTGCCGTCCGTAGCGAAAAAGGGCAGCGCAAAGAGGCTGAGGAAGGCCGACCGCGACAGGATGTTGTAGAGATAGAAGATGCTGTTGGCCCGCCCGATGATGTTGTTGGGAATATGGTTGAACAGGAATGTGACCCGCAGCACCCGTGTGCCAGCGTTGCAGAAACCGATGAGCAGCGAGAACAGATAGAAGAACGCCATGCTGCGCACCGATGCCGCTAGGAGAAACAGCCCGCCAGCGGCCGCCATCAGGAGCAGGATGCTGCGGGCGGGTGCCATGCGCTTGGTGAGACTGCGGATGAAGAGCCCTGCTGCCAGACTGCCAAGGGCAAAATAGACCTCGCTGCTGGCATAGGCATCGGCACGGGCCAGCAGGTGGTGGTCGATGTACATGGGCAGCAGATACATCACATGCACCAGAATGACGATGAAGATGGCATAGGTGCTGAGGCCGAAATACATCAGCGTGCGGTTTGCCGTGAGGAAATGGATGCCTTGGCGCAGGCGGGCAAGCACCGGTTCGGTGTCTACCACAAGGTCGGCCATGCGCTGATAGCGGATGAATGGGATGATGCACACGGCAGCCAGATAGGTGGCGGCATCGAGGGCGAATATCTCCCAGAGTTCCCACCGCGCCACCTCGAACGGCAGGCCGATGTGCAGCCCCATCAGATCGATGCTGCCTGCGCCCGTGCCACTGAGCAGCACAGCGCCCACCGCTCCTGATAGTACACTGGTGCTCTGCCCCGCAACTTCGATCATCGCATTGACGCGGCCATAGTCGCCCTTGGCGGCAAGCTCCTGTGTGAAGGCGTAGAGGTTGGGATAATGGATGTTGTAGCCAAAGAAGGTGACCACAAAGGCAGCGGCCACCAGTTCAAGGGGCATGTGGCCCTCGGCATATCCGTAGGCCGAAATGCTGCCCATGCACACGAGCCCTGCAAAGGCCGAGAACCAGAAGATGTTCCTGCGCGGATAGCGGTCTATGAGCGTGCCGGCATAGAGGCTCCAAAAAATGCTGAAGGCTGTGGCCACGGCCAGCACCTTGCCAAAAAGGCCCGGTTCGCCAGCAATGGTGGTGAAATACCACGGAATGGCCAGCATGGTGATGCCCTGCGCGAAGCTCGAGATCATGTGGGCACTGAACAGCAGCAGTATGGCCCGTTTGTTCTTCATCCGTGGAAAATGGGCGGCAAAGCTAAGTGAGCTTTGAGGTCACAGAATGCAGGTCATAGCAAATGGCTAATGGCCAGCAGCTAACGGCTAAAGGCTTTCTTTGCATCCATGGAATTCACCCCTGCCCAGCAGCTCGACAAGATGCGGAAGTACTGCGCCTTTCAGGAGCGGAGCCATCAGCAGGTGCGCGACAAGCTCTATGACGCAGGGCTGCACAGCGAGCAGGTGGAGGAAGTGATAGCCGCGCTCATTACCGAGAATTTCCTGAATGAAGAACGCTTTGCCAATGCGTATGCACGGGGCAAGTTCCGGATGAACGGCTGGGGGCGTATCAAGATCGTTCAGGGACTGAAACAGCACCGTGTGCATCCCAACGGCATCAAGGCTGCAATGGCCGTGATAGATGCCGATGATTATATGCAGGCATTGCGCACCCTCATCCAACAGAAAAAAAGTGTGCTGAAAGAAAAACACCCGCTGCGCAGACGATATGCCCTGATGCGGTTTGCGGCACAACGC
>JBFYQB010000440.1:0-2894 GCA_041302955.1 Flavobacteriales bacterium | reverse complement strand
GGCATATCTCGTCCACGGCACGGGGCACATTCTCGGCAAAAAGCATCACATCGTTGCCGGCAAGCATGGCCAACAAATCCACCTCGCCTGGCTTGTAGAACGAGCTGACGCCTTTCATATTGAGTGCATCGGTGAAGGTGATGCCCTCGAAACCCAATGAATCCTTGAGCAGACCATTGACCACTTTGGGGCTAAGGGTTGATGCCAGATCGGTAGTGGTGTCGAGGGCGGGGATGTTGAGGTGGGCCACCATCATGCTGCCCACACCGTTGGCGATCAGTTGGCGGAAGGGATAGAGTTCCAGCGTGTCCAACCGTTCGTAGCTGTGATTGACCTGGGGAAGTGCGTGGTGCGAATCGGTCTCGGTGTCGCCATGGCCGGGGAAATGCTTGGCGCAGGCCAATACGTTGTGCTTCTGCATACCACGGGTATACGCAATGCCCTTCTCGCTCACATTGATCTTGCTCTCGCCAAAGCTGCGGGTGCCGATAACGGGGTTGGCCGGATTGCTGTTCACATCCACAGCCGGGGCGAAGTTGATGTGCATGCCCATGCGCTTGACCTGACGGGCCACTTCCTCGCCAAAACGCTCGATGAGTGTGTTGTCCTTGATGGCACCAAGGGTCATCTGGCGCGGATAGCTGATGGTGCTATCGAGGCGCATACCGAGGCCCCACTCGGCATCCATGGCGATGAGCATGGGCAGTTTGGCGCGCGATTGCAGGTAGTTGCAATGGTTGGCCTGCCGCAAAGGCCCGCCTTGAAAGTAGATGAGGCCGCCTATTCCGTAGTTGTTGACAAGCGTATCCAGCTCGGCCAAGTGCTTTGCATCCCTATTGCTGTAGGCTGCGACCATGAACAGCTGGGCAAGGCGCTGATCTGGAGTAAGGGAACGGAAAACGGAATCGACCCACGCGTCTTTATTATGGGCATAGAACGCTGGGCGGGGGTTGCGTTGGGCAAAAGAAGACAGGGATAGCAAGGCCAACAGCAACGGGAATACCGTACGGGCCACATTTTTTTGAAACATGCTCAAAGTACACCATTTAACAGGCTCACATATCCAAATGAGGCCGTGTTTTATTCACATGCCGGTGTGAGTTTGCCTTTGAAGATGCGACCTCTCAGCAATCCATCGGGGTCCTGACCAGTCTGGCGGTATCAAAGCCCAGTTCAGTAGCCTTGGCGAGCAGTTGTTGATACACCCCATCGTCCATGATGGCGCTGCGCGAAAGCACCCAGAGATAGTCGCGGTTGGGATGGCCTACCAAGGCATAGCTGTAATCATCGGCAAGGGCAAGGATGTAATAGTCGCCCTTGAAGGGCCAGAAGAACTGCACCTTGAGCTTCGTGTTGCTCGAACCCTCCACGGTAAATGCCTTGCCTACAACGCCGTCCCATTTGCCATCGCGAAAGCACTTGTTGTCCACCTTCACGTGGTCGCCTTCGACCGTGTAGGTGGCCGTGGTGCAATTGCATCCTTTCTGAAAACGACTGGGATACGAGGATATCTCGTGCCATGTGCCGGCATATTTCGCCAGATCGACAGCGGCAACGGTGGGCAAGGGTCGTTCATCGCCACAACCGGAGAGACCTAAGGCCGAAAGCAAGGACAGGATAACGGGCTTTTTCATGCGCATGATGGACAGAGGAACATCTGGTTATCAGAATAGTTCCACCGAACTGTCAATCATGCAAGGGAAGTTCGGGAGTGAGCAGCGTGAAACTGAGCCTATGGTAGGGCGTGGTGCCATGCTGGCGGATGCCCAGCCGGTGCTCCTTGGTAGGATAGCCCTTGTTCCTATCCCAGCCAAAGTGCGGATGTTCGGCATGAAGGCCGTGCATGATGGCATCGCGGTGGGTCTTGGCGAGGATGGAGGCCGCAGCGATGTGCATGAACCTCGCATCGCCCTTCACCATGCACACATGTGCAATGGAGGGATAGGGCGTGAAACGGTTGCCGTCCACTGCTATCAGTTCGGGTCGGAGAACCAATTGATCCAAGGCACGGTGCATAGCGAGGAAACTGGCCTTGAGGATATTGATGCGGTCTATCTCCACGTTTGAAACAACACCCACGGCCCAAGCCAGCGCCTTGGCTTCTATTTCGGGGCGCAGCATTTCGCGCCTCGCTTCGGTGATCTGCTTGCTGTCGTTTAGGCCAAGGATGGGATTGTTCGGATCGAGGATGACGGCTGCGGCCACCACTGGCCCAGCAAGGCACCCACGCCCTGCCTCATCGCAGCCGACCTCCACCATGCCTTGGCGCACACTCCACTCAAGCATGGGCCTTTGCAAGATGTTCCTTGAGGATATTGGCAAACACCCACACATCCTCAAACGAGTTGTAGAGCGGCACAGGTGCAAGGCGTATCACGTTCGGCTCGCGATAGTCGGTGATGACCCCAGCATCCAGCAGCGCACTGTGCAACTGCTTGGCATTGCGCTTCACAAACAACGATAGCTGGCAACCGCGCTGCGCAGGATCGGACGGAGTGATGACCTCCACAAGATCGCTGTCGGCCACCTCGGCCACGAGGAATTCCAAGTAGCCGGTGAGCAGTAGGCTCTTCTCGCGCAGCCGCTGCATGCCTACCTCATCATGCAGGTCGATAGCAGCCTTGTGAGCGGCCATGGACAGCACGTTCACGTTGCTCATCTGCCATCCGCGGGCACCTTCGTCAGGGACGAAACCCGGCTCCATCTTGAAGCGCGTGGCCGGGTCGTTGCCCCACCAACCTGCAAAGCGTGGCAGTGTTGCATTGTTGCCATGACGCTCGTTCACATAGATGCCCGACACCGCTCCCGGCCCGCTGTTCAGGTATTTGTAGGTGCACCACGTGGCGAAATCCACATCCCAATCGTGCAGCTGCAATGGGATGTTGCCCACACCA
>JBFYQB010000439.1:0-5636 GCA_041302955.1 Flavobacteriales bacterium | reverse complement strand
TGCTTTTGTCCCATGCCATCGTTGCATAGTTCCTTATCATTGCCATCGCTCAGGCCAATACCACCACTCATGAAGCTTTACTCTCCATTCACGTGCACTGCTGCTGCGCTTCTCCTTTTTTCCTGCAACAACGAAATGAAAGACACCCAGGCCACACCGCCCATAGCGGCCAAGAAACCCAAAGACCTCACCATCCATGGCCACACCCGCGTGGATGAATACTTCTGGCTCAACGACCGCGAGAACCCCGAGGTGATCGACTACCTCAAGGCCGAGAACGACTACACGAAGTCCATCATGGCCGACACCGAGGGCTTTCAGGACAAGCTCTACAAGGAAATGCGTAGCCGCATCAAAGAGGACGACACCTCTGTGCCCTACAAGGACAACGGCTACTGGTACTACACCCGCTACGAGGAAGGCAAGGAATACGCCATCCATTGCCGCAAAAAGGACAGCATGGAAGGAACCGAGGAGATTCTCCTCAACGAGAACGAACTGGCCGAGGGCCACGACTATTTCAGTGCAGGCGGCCTCAATGTGAGTGACGACAACAAATGGATGTCCTACTCTGTCGACACCGTAAGCCGCAGGCTCTACACCATCTACTTCAAGAATCTGGAAACAGGCCAAGTGCTTGCCGAGTCCATTCCTAACTGTGCCGGAGGAGTTGCTTGGGCTGCCGACAACAAGACGGTGTTCTACGCCAAGAAGGACCTTCAGACCCTACGCACACCAGAGATATTCCGCCACGTGGTGGGCACCGACCCGAAGGCCGACAAGCTCATCTTCACCGAAGCGGACGACACCTTCAATTGCTACGTATACCGCAGTCGCAGCAAGGCCAAGATCATCATTGGCTCTAGCCAGACCGTGAGCACCGAATACCGCATGTTGGATGCCACGAAGCCCGAAGGCGAGTTCGTCCTTATCGAACCCCGCAGCCGCGACCACGAATACAGCATCTCCGACTTTGGCGACAAGCTCTATATCGTCACCAACTGGGATGCTAAGAATTTCCGCCTCATGGAAGCGCCCATCAACAATCCCGGACGCAAGAACTGGAAAGAGGTGATCGCCCACCGCCCCGAAACCCTGCTCGAAGGCGTGGAGATGTTCAAAGACTTCATGGTGCTCGAAGAAAGGACCAATGGCCTTAGCATGTTGCGCATCCGCAGACAGAGCACAGGCGAGGAGCATTACATCAACTTCGGTGAGGCGGCCTACACCACCTATCTCTCCACCAATCGCGATTTCGACACCGACAAGCTGCGCTATGGCTACAGCAGCATGACCACTCCATGGAGCACTTTCGAGTATGGCATGGCCACCAAAGAGCGCACCCTGTTGAAAGAACAGCCTGTCCTTGGCGATTTCAAAAAGGAGAACTACACCACAGAGCGCATCATGGCCACAGCCACCGATGGCACCAAAGTTCCGGTGTCCATTGTTTATAAGAAAGGAGTGAAGAAGGACGGCACCGCACCGCTCTTGCTCTATGCCTATGGTAGCTACGGTGCAAGCATGGACGCCTATTTCAGCTCCACCAACCTCACACTGCTCGACCGCGGGTTCATTTACGCCATCGCCCATATCCGTGGTGGCGAGGAAATGGGCCGCCAATGGTACGAGGACGGCAAACTCCTCAAAAAGAAGAACACCTTCACCGACTTCATCAACTGTGGCGAGCATCTGATAAAGGAGGGATACACCTCCAAGGACAAGCTCTTCGCCATGGGTGGCAGCGCTGGTGGCCTGTTGATGGGCGCTGTGGTCAACATGCGTCCCGACCTATGGAAAGGCGTGGTGGCAGCAGTTCCTTTTGTGGATGTGGTCACCACCATGCTCGATGAGAGCATCCCGCTCACCACTGGCGAATATGACGAATGGGGCAATCCGAACGAGAAGGAATACTACGAGTACATCCTTAGCTATTCACCCTACGACAATGTGGAGGCCAAGGACTATCCCAACATGCTCGTCACCACCGGTCTTCACGACAGTCAGGTGCAATACTGGGAGCCTGCCAAGTGGGTGGCCCGCCTCCGAGATCGCAAGACGGACAGCAACCTGCTCCTGCTACACACCAACATGGAGGCCGGTCACGGTGGTGCCAGCGGCCGTTTCGAATCGTTGAAAGAGACGGCCTTGGAGTTTGCCTTCATCTTCAAACTGGCCGGTATCAAGGAATGATGAGAGCCATACTGCTTAGTGTTCTATTGCTTCATGCGTTGCATTCACATGCCCAGAAAGGCTATTGGCAGCAGCGCGTGGAATACCGGATGGACATCGACTTCGATGATGTCAAGCATAAGTTCAACGGAAAGCAGCATCTGGTTTATTACAACAACTCGGGCGACACACTGCGCAAGGTCTATTACCATCTCTACTTCAACGCCTTCCAACCGGGCAGCATGATGGACGTGCGTTCGCGCACCATTCCCGACCCTGATCCCCGCGTAGGCGAACGCATCGCTGCGTTGAGTGAAAGCGAGATCGGTTATCAGAAGGTCAATACCCTCACCCAGGATGGAATCCCTTTGAAGTATGCCGTTTCGGGAACAGTGCTCGAAGTGGAACTTGCCAAGCCCATCCTTCCAGACAAGAAGGTCGTGTTCGAAATGGACTTCGAGGCGCAAGTGCCATTGCAGATCAGACGCTCAGGTAGAAACAACAAAGAGGGCATCGCCTATTCAATGACACAATGGTATCCCAAAATGGCCGAGTACGACCATGAAGGCTGGCATGCCGATCCCTATGTGGCCCGCGAGTTCCATGGCGTTTGGGGCGATTATGAGGTCAATGTCACCATCCAGAAGGACTATGTGTTGGGCGGAACGGGTGTGGTCCAGAATCCACAGGAGGTAGGCCATAACTATGAAGACCCGAAAAAGCCGCTGGTTAAACCCAAGGGCGATCGCATCACCTGGCGCTTCAAGGCCGAACGTGTTCACGATTTTGCATGGGCGGCCGATAAGCACTATACCCACGACCGCATACCGACACAGGACGGCCCTGAGCTGCATTTCCTCTATCTCAAGGACAGCGTTGGCGAACTATGGGACAAGCTGAAACCGCTTACCGTGGAAGCCTTCAGCATCATGAACGAGTTTGGGAAATACCCATACCCGCAGTTCTCCGTCATCCAAGGTGGCGATGGTGGCATGGAATATCCCATGGCCACGCTCATCACGGGTGGAAGGAACATGGGCGGGCTGGTCAGTGTCACGGTGCATGAGGCACTCCACAATTGGTACTATGGTGTGCTCGCCACCAACGAGGCCAAATATCCATGGATGGATGAAGGCTTTACCACCTATGCTCAGAATGTGGTGCTCGATAGGCTTTACAAGCGTGAAGCACAGAATCCGCACGAAAGGAACTACGACAGCTACTTCAGCTATGTAACAGGCGAAGATCACGAACCGGCCACCACCCATGCCGATTTTTATCACAGCAATCGTGCATACGGTATCAGCGCGTATTCAAAAGGATCCGTATTCCTGCATCAGTTGGGATACGTTATTGGTGAGGAAAATTTGAAGAAAGGCCTGATGCGCTATTTCAGCGATTGGGGATTCAAGCATCCTACTCCGGGCGATTTCCTATTGGTGATGGAAAAGATATCGGGCATGGAACTCGATTGGTATTTGGAACAGTTCATCGGCACCACCAATACCATCGACTACGGCATCCGCGAACTGACTCCAACTGCCGATGGCGTTGAGGTGAGACTGGAGCGTATCGGCCATATGCCTATGCCGGTCGATCTGGTGGTGACCCGCACTAACGGGGAGACCTATGGCTATACTATTCCACTGAGCATGATGCGAGGCGAGAAGCAGGAGCAGTTTGCCGAAAAGGTGACCGTCCTGCCCGATTGGCCGTGGGTATATCCCGTCTATGGGTTTTTCCTTCCATTCACCATTGATGAGATCCATTCAATGGAGATAGACCCCTCTGGAAGATTGGCAGATGTTTATCCGGCCAACAATGTATTTCCGCCACCTTTGGAGCCGCAAACCGTTCCTCAAGACCAGAAGTGATGTCCATTTCCCGATTAGCTCAAATTGCCATAGTCGCATCGCTATGTGTAACCACGATGACTGGATGCGATTCGTCTCCTTCCGAAAAGCCGATCGCAACAGATCAGAAACGCAGTCTCGGGCCACAGTTTGTTAAAGAAGGTGTACTCAGCATAATCGGTGTGGCAGGAGATACTATCCGCACTATTGACATTGAAATTGCGGACACCGAAAGCGAACGCACGATCGGCCTCATGCACCGTAGATCGATGCCCGACACTCAAGGCATGCTTTTCATTTTTGATGAAGAAGAACAACGCAGTTTCTGGATGCGCAACACGCTCATCGGCCTCGACATCATCTACATCCGCGCGAATGGCGAGATAGAGAGCATTGCCAAATACACCGTACCGATGAGCGAGCGTTCCGTCCCATCAAAAGGTCCGGCAACCTATGTGCTCGAGGTCATTGAGGGTTTCTGCGACCGCTACAATGTGAAGGAAGGCGACAAGGTAGCGTTCAGCAAGGCTGAGGCGCTTTAGTCACCCGTTCAGAAATCATCAAATGGCCGTGTGATGTCGGTCGAGATGCCGAAGAACACATAGATGTCCTCCTTGCGGTGCAGGGCCGATGTTTCCAATCGTGTGTTGAACCCGGCCATGATGCGCAGATCCCAATAGGCATTCATCACATATTCCGCACGCACTTGCCACAGGAACAGCTCGGTGTCGAGGCCTTGGATCATTGTGTTTCCGTATTCCGCGTGGCGGTCGCCATAGGAGCGATAGATGTTCTGCCCGAAACTCACCCCGCCAGTATCCAGCCCATAGTTGGCATAGATGAACTTGGCCTCCATCAGCCAATTGTTCTTACGGAAGCGGATCACATTGACAGATTCGATAAAATTGGCTCCCAACGGATGAGCCAACGGCTGGTTGTTGTGACCGTAGTTCCGTTCCACCGAGTAATGCGTGTAGGTGAAAGGTCGCACCCAGTTGAATTCTGTCTGGTAATAGAAATTCTTCAATCCGAAAGGACTCCAACCTTTCAGCCCCACCTGAAATCCCTGCTTGTTTCCCCACCAGCCTGTAGGCTTGCTGGTGTCACCGCTCAGGCTGCTGAACATCTCACTGAATTTCAGCTCGTCCAGGATCAATTGGCCGTAGAGATGATGGTTCTTGCCGATGCGGAAGCGCAGATCGAGGCCAAGGATCACATTGTCGGGCGACCGCAAGGACATCTCCACGGGGCGATAGAAAATGATCGGATTGATGTAGTTGGCCTCAAAGCCACGCACTCCGCTGGAATCGCGTGCCTGCCAAATGATGGACTCGAACAGACCAACGGTGAACCGCTTGCCCACGTTGAGCGACAGGTAATGGAACGTGCCCAGTTTGTTGGCACTCTCGGTGTTAGAGCGAATGTCCTTGAAATTGGCGAAGATGTTCACATAGCGCACCTTCCAGAACCGCGTGTCCAGTTTTAGGAACGAATAAGGCGAGGCATTGTCAGACAACAGCAGCGACCGATAGCCATTGCCAATGAACAGCTTATCGTGGCCGGCCTGCACGTTGAAGTGCTCCGATGGCGAATAGCTCAGATAACCCGTAG
>JBFYQB010000438.1:0-3107 GCA_041302955.1 Flavobacteriales bacterium | reverse complement strand
GTGAGGCTCTGCGACATGGTGGCACAGGCGCGAACAATGGCATCGAGCGTGGGGTCGGTTGCTTTTTCCTCGGAACCAAAGAAACGCATCCACGACAACGGCAGGCCGATGCCCTTGAGCAGGTCGGCAGTGCCAATGGCCAATAGGAACTTGCGGATCTCCTGCTGAAAAACGACCACCAAGGCCAACACCCCCACCCCGATGAACTGACCGAGGATGGATTCGAGCAGTTGCATGTTGAGCACCCGTACCAGCAGCCACAACAGATAGAGCGAAAGGATGCCGAGAAAGATGCGCACCGCCACCGTGCCGCGTATGAGCCTGAACAGCTGATACATCAGCAACGCCACCACAAGGATGTCCAAGGCATCGAGCCAACGGAATGTGAGGAAAAGCAGCGTTGAATTCATACTGGGGGTTCAATGGCCTGCGCCTTGGAGGTCAAACTTACAGGAGAAAGGGGAAAGTGGATCTATGAAACGGAGAAAGTCCATGCAACAATGCGGCTCACCTTGTTGCCCTGCCCCATGGCAATGACCTTCACCTCCGCAGCATTGGCCTGTTGCAGCGCCATCTGCACCGCTTTCAGATTGTCGCTTTTGGAGAGCAATGTTGAGAACCAACGGCACTGATGGGCAAAGCGGGTGCTCTCGCGTACCATCTGCGTCACAAAATGCCGCTCACCTCCTTGACACCAGAGTTCGTTGTGCTGTCCGCCAAAATTGTTGGTCACCGTGCGCACCGCCTTGCCGCTCAGGTTGCGCAATTTGCGGAGCGTGCCTGCCTGCGCGTCTTGCAATGAAGCATGGAACGGTGGGTTGCAGATGCTCAGGTCGATGCATTCGTCCGGCTTAAGAATGCCTTCGAACATGTTGCGTGCATCGGGCTGTAGGCGCAGGTCCAGTTTGCCAGAGAGAATCGGATTGGCGGCTACGATGGTGCGTGCATTGGCGATGGCCACCGGGTCGATGTCGGCTCCGATAAACGACCAACCATATTCAGCACAACCTATGATAGGATAGACCGCATTGGCACCCACGCCAATATCCAAGCACGTTATGGCCTCGCCAGTGGGAATAATACCCGCATTGCCCACCGCAAGCAGATCGGCCATGTGGTGGATGTAGTCGGCACGGCCGGGAATGGGCGGGCAGAGATAATGCGGAGGAATGTCCCATTGCACTATGCCGTAATGATGTTGCAGCAGGGCCCTGTTCAGCATCTTGACAGCCGCAGGATCGGCAAAATCGACCGACAGGTCATTGTAGGCATTTGGGCGCACAAATGGCCGGAGTGCAGGACAGGTGATCATCAACTGCTCAAAATCGTAGCGCTCGCGATGGCGGTTGCGTGGATGCAGTTCCGCCTTCTCTATGGGATGTTTCTTCTTCTCCATGCGCATACGTGGCGTTGGCCTTGCATTGTGCAGCAAAGGTGAGGTAAATTGATCGGGCTGAAAGCCTAAGCCTTTGGAATGGCCGCCTGGATGGAGATGTGGCACATGATTGCAGCGAACAAGGGTCTTTATACCGCCCTCTAAAACTGACAATTATCAGTTAACCTTCTGACGGCTCTCACCAAAAAGGGGTGCGTGCAAACATTCCTTTGGCATCAACAATAGACCAGCCAACATGAGTGCCATCTTCCTTCTTATCGGTGTGAGTCTCGTGTTCGCTTTCGGATTTCTGGCCGCATTCATCTGGGCCATGAACGACCACCAGTTTGAGGACGACCATACCCCTGCTGTACGCATGCTGTTCGATGCACTGCCATCGCGCGACCGAGTGGCAAAATCCTCGCCATCAAACAAGTCCGACCAAGCAGCGCTAAATCTGGTACCGAAGGCTGCTGACGGAACATCGTCCACCAAAAGTTGAATCCATCCCCTATCTCTCACAATCACCAATAACCCAGTAACATGAAAGAACAATTCAATTACGACAACGGCATCGTCCGAAAGTTCGCCATCGCCACTATGGTATGGGGAGCGGTAGGCATGCTTGTGGGGCTTATCGCAGCGTTGCAGATGACCTCGCCCGTGTTCAATTTCCTGACGGAGTATATCACCTTCGGCCGCCTGAGACCACTGCACACCAATGCGGTGATCTTTGCATTCGTAGGCAACGGCATCTTCATGGGGGTGCATTATTCGCTGCAGCGTCTGTTGAAAACCCGGATGTGGAGCGACAAGTTGAGCAACATCAACTTCTGGGGATGGCAGCTCATCATCGTATCGGCAGTGCTGACACTTCCTTTCGGTATCACTACCAGTAAGGAATATGCCGAGTTGGAATGGCCGATAGACATCGCCATAGCACTCATCTGGGTGGTATGGGGTGTGAACATGTTCATGACCATATTCAACCGTAGGGAGCGTCACCTTTATGTGGCCATCTGGTTCTATATCGGAACGTTTGTCACAGTGGCCATGCTGCACATCTTCAATTCGTTCGAGATCCCTGTTTCGTTCCTCAAGAGCTATTCATGGTATGCCGGTGTGCAGGATGCGCTTGTACAATGGTGGTATGGTCATAATGCGGTGGCCTTCTTCCTGACCACTCCTTACTTGGGTCTGATGTACTACTTCATCCCTAAAGCGGCCAACCGTCCTGTCTATTCTTACCGTCTCAGCATCATTCACTTCTGGGCGCTCATCTTCATCTATATCTGGGCAGGCCCTCACCATCTGCTCTACACCGCTCTGCCTGATTGGGCGCAAGCACTGGGCACTGCATTCAGCGTGATGCTCATCGCACCATCTTGGGGTGGCATGCTCAATGGTCTGCTGACGCTGCGTGGCGCTTGGGACCGTGTACGTGAGGATCCAGTTCTCAAGTTCATGGTGGTAGCAGTAACGGCCTATGGCATGAGCACATTCGAAGGGCCGATGCTTTCGTTGAAGAACGTGAATGCCCTTAGCCACTATACTGACTGGACCGTGGCCCACGTGCACATCGGAGCTTTGGGATGGAACGGTTTCCTGACATTCGGTATGCTCTACTGGCTGTTCCCTAAAATGTGGAACACCAAGCTGCACTCCCTCAAACTGGCCAACACGCACTTCTGGTTGGGCACAATGGGCATCCTGTTCTATGCGCTGCCGATGT
>JBFYQB010000437.1:0-5618 GCA_041302955.1 Flavobacteriales bacterium | reverse complement strand
CAGTAGCACCGCGTTCAGCACTTGGAGTGCTTCGTTCTTCGCGCCTTGTGGCACCAACGTGCCCTTCAGTCGGGTTCCCCCTTCAATCTCAAATGATGCCATGTATCAACCCTTCTGAGGGCGTCTTTTCTTACCGTTGTTGCGCTTATTGCGCTTGTTGCGCTGTCCTCCTTTGCCAGCGGCCTGCATCGTATGGTCCACCAGATCCTGCGAACGGCCAAGCACCGTGTCTGTGGGCAGTTCAACCTTGCCCATGGTGAGGCGTCTCAGATCGCGGATGATGATGATATCCTCCACAGAGTCACGGTTCCATTTCACGTAGGCCGCTTTCATCGCATTTGCGGCAGCAATAGCAGCCTTGTTGCGCACCTGTTCGTCCGGCTCGGCAGCCAGTTGCTGGATCATCTTACCAATGATGCGCCCGTAGTGACGCTCCTTGATCTCCGTTTCAGGGTAAGGAATACGCTCAGGCTTCTGGATGAACTGCTCGGGACTTGGAATCGGGTATGGCGAATCGACATCCAACTGAAAGTCGGCAATGATGAACATGTGGTCCCACAGCTTGTGCGTAAGATCCTCGGTGTTCTTCAGGGTCGGATTCACCTGTCCCATCACTTTGATGATGGCCCGCGCGGCCTTGTTCCTTTCCTCGCGGTCTTCTATCGTTTTGGCGAAGGATATCATCTTCTGGATGTTCCTGCCGTATTCCGCTATCCGCATCTGGTCGCGGCCGGTGTTGTATTCCATCAATAATGAGTTCTCCTCTGCCATGTGTCCGAATGAGCGGGTGCAAATTAACCTAAAATCAGTGTGCGATGCGGCACTGCCATCATCTGTGAACAAGAAGGCCGGACAGGAATCTGAGTTTCCGTCCGGCCTTCAATGCGTTCAAGGCATCTACTAATACCTGTAGTATTCTGGTTTGTATGGGCCATCTACAGTAACACCGATATACTCGGCCTGATCGGCAGAAAGCTCTTCCAGCTCAACACCGATCTTCGAAAGGTGCAGACGGGCCACTTTCTCATCCAAATGCTTTGGAAGTGTGTAAACCTTGTTCTCATAAGCTCCAGAGTTTGTCCACAACTCCAATTGCGCCAACGTTTGGTTGGTGAAGGAGTTTGACATCACGAAGGATGGGTGGCCAGTGGCGCAACCAAGATTCACCAAGCGACCTTCGGCCAACAGGATAAGGTCTTTACCATTGATGGTGTACTTGTCCACCTGTGGCTTGATGTTCACTTTGCTGCTTCCGTAGTTCTTGTTCAACCAAGCAACGTCAATCTCATTGTCGAAGTGACCGATGTTGCAAACAATCGCTTTGTCTTTCAACAAAAGGAAATGCTTGTCAACGATGATGTTCTTGTTGCCTGTAGCAGTGACCACGATGTTGGCCTCTGGAAGGGCGTTAACCATCTTTTTCACTTCAAAACCGTCCATTGCAGCTTGCAGCGCGCAGATAGGATCGATCTCAGTGACCACAACGCGGGCACCTGCACCACGAAGTGATTCAGCAGAACCTTTGCCCACATCGCCATAACCGGCCACAACAGCCACTTTGCCAGCGATCATGATGTCTGTAGCCCTACGGATACTGTCCACCAACGATTCTTTGCAGCCATATTTGTTGTCGAATTTAGACTTGGTGACCGAGTCGTTCACGTTGATGGCAGGAAGCACAAGCGTTCCTTTCTTCTCGCGCTCGTACAGGCGGTGAACACCAGTGGTGGTCTCTTCAGACAATCCTTTGATGCCGGCCACAAGCTCTGGGAAACGGTCGAATACCATGTTGGTAAGGTCGCCACCATCGTCCAAGATCATGTTCAAGGGCTTACCGCCTTCAAAGGCAAAAAGCGTTTGCTCGATACACCAGTCAAATTCCTCCTCGTTCATGCCTTTCCAAGCAAAGACAGGGTATCCGGCCGCAGCGATGGCCGCAGCGGCATGGTCCTGTGTAGAGAAGATGTTGCAAGAGGACCAGGTTACCTCAGCACCCAATGCTTTCAAGGTTTCGATGAGCACCGCAGTTTGGATGGTCATGTGAAGGCAGCCTGCAATGCGGGCACCTTTCAGTGGCTGTGATGGGCCGAACTCTTCGCGAAGCGACATCAGACCGGGCATCTCGGCCTCTGCAAGTTCAATCTCCTTACGGCCGTATTCTGCAAGGGAGATGTCCTTCACCTTGTATTTCAACTGTGTTGCTGTGTTTTCCATAAATTGTATGTTGTTTAAAAGCGGTGCAAAAGTAAGTCTTCGCTTCGAATAGGCTGATTGACAAGTGCCACCAATGAAAGCTGACCGACTTATATGGCTGAATAGATTCCTATCAGGATATTCTCAGCGGATAACGGTAATGGTTCCCATTTTTGAGAAGTAACGCCCCGTATACCATGTCAACGAGATAGAGTAGGCGTAGGCTCCATGAGGGACTTGTTCTCCAGATTCCAGATGACTTCCATCCCAGTAATCTAGAACATCAAAAGTCTCCCAGACCAATTTGCCCCACCGGTCATATATCACCATATGCCAATCAATGATGCCTTTTTCCTTTATCTCCAATTTATCGTTGATGCCATCTCCATTGGGTGTGAAAGCAGTCTGAATAAAAAATGTCTCTTGTTCCCAGACCCGAAATGGCACAGTTGCAGTGTCAGCGCATCCAAGCTCATTCATCACAATAAGTTGCACATCAAACAGACCAGAATCCATGAAGATTCCTTCAGCATGGAATTCATTATCTATCGTGTATCGATTACCAAAATCCCACCAAGAGGAATCAGGAACACTGTATTGACTCGTATTCCAAAATTGCATTGCGGAATCTGGAAGAAAAAGTTGACCTTCTTCAGGATAGAAACTTGCCTCCGGATAGGGTCGCACTTCGATAATTGTGAATGCCGAATCGCGACAACCTGTTATTGAATTCACAACATACTGAGTGACATAATAAAATCCAGGATCATCGAATGTATAGAAATATTCATCCTGATTCATAAAGTCAATAAGGGTGTCCTTGTCACTAAAGTTGTAGAACCAACCAGTGATGTCAACATCGGCCTTTGATGTATCATAGAAAGCTATCGGCACCTCAGTGCATACGATCAGGGTATCCAAATAAAATCCGGCTACTGGCGATCTATAGACCGTGATCGTTACAGGCGCTGCATCTGCTGGACACATGTCCTCTGAATAGACCGTCAACGTTACATTGTAAGTGCCCGGGTCATTGAAGTCGTGGTAAGGATTCTGGAGATCAGACACATTGCTCTGTGGAGGGCTGTTCGGATCGTCAAAATTCCATTCCCAAAATGCCGCGTCATTCGAATTATCAAAAAACCTAATTGCTGATGAATCGCATACTTCGGTGTCACTTGGGATGAAGTTGGCAGTCGGAACCGTCATTACATCGATCAGGTTTGGCATTACAAGGGTGTCCCAGAATACTCCATTGTTAGCTATGAGTGTAATGCTAAATGGACCTGCACCAGTAAACGTATAAGAAGGGTCTGATTGATCAGACTGGGCGCCATCCCCAAATTCCCACTCCCATGCTATAGGGTTTCCAGTGCTAGTGTCGGTGAATTGAACAGTCGTTTCACCACAGGTCATGTTGACCGTATAGGTGAATCCTGCTTCAACATAAGGTGGTAAAATGATATCTACAGGCACATCGCATATCGCACTGCAACCGAAGGTATCAACGACTTCTACCGATGCCTGATAAATGCCAGTTCCTCCATAAAGATGTGTGGGAGACTGCAAATCAGATATTCCGCCATCTCCAAATTGCCAAAGGAATTCAAACGGTGCAGTTCCGACCGTGACAGCGGCATTGAATCCTGTATTGGCGCCCAGATAGCTGCTGGTCACGTTACTGCAGTCCACAACAGGCAGAGGGTGAACAATGACCGTAATGGTCTCCGAATTTACTGTCGGTTGAATTGGACAAGGGTAAGAACTTGCCATTCTCACATATACTTGGTCGCCATCACTCAAAGACGCTGGAGTAAATGAGGTAGCGGTGCCACTTTGTACTCCATTCATAAACCACTGATAAGTAGGGGCGTCACCTCCAGCAACCGGAATGGCCCCAAATGTGATGGATTCACCTTCACATATTTCCGTTGTAGTGGCAGTGATAAACACCTGAGGAGTCACCACAGGCATGACATCAATATAGAATGTGTCAATTTTTGACCATCCGCAACATTGTGATTGCGTTTGGAGCGTGACAAGGTATTGCCCAACGTTATCGTATGTATGTGATGGTGCTGCATTAGTGCTGGTATTGGAAGCACCAGATGCTGGATCACCGAAATTCCACCGATAGCCAAGGACATTGAAATTTGTTGGCCAATTCGCGGAAAAATTCACCACATCACCTGGACAGATCGTGTCGTCAGATGCTTGAATTGTCGGCAGATAAGGTTGTCCATCGATGGTAATGCTCACGAATTCCGCCAAGAAATACGGAACACCATTGCTGACCATGGTCAGATCGAACTGTCCCAATCCCATGTACTGAGCAAGTGTACTTTGCCCTACAGTGTTCTGAGGGACTGTGTTTCCTTCATAGAACCACTCAATTATACCATTCGAATTGGTGGTGTAAGTGATGTCTGAGTAGGAGCAAGCGGTGTTATTGAGTTGAACTGTGGGCTCAACATTGGCTGCCAGATTTGTCTGAACTACTTGAATTCCCAGCGGATCTTCATAAAGCGGCTGACTGATGCCGGCTGCGCCATTTCCGCCAAATCCACCATTTCCACCTTTTGAGCCCTCGCCTCCTTCACCTCCCTGAGCACAAAGTTGACCACCCCAACCGCCTATTCCTCCTTGGCCGCCAAGACCACCTGGGAATCCACCAACGCCACCTATTCCTGGGAATCCAGAAGAACCCACGCAATCGTTCAAGACACCACCTGCACCATTGTTAGTGATATAGAAGCCAAAAGACCCTCCTCCGCCAAGACCACCTCCTGCACCAGTCCCACCTTGACCACCCTCTCCACCACCACCGCCTCCAGCACCACTACCTTGCCCGAATACGTTTGAAAGACGTTCACCATAGCTTCCGCTTCCACCACCACCACCACCACCGGAGCCATGTTCACCATCCTCACCGGTCTCTCCGTCACCGGGAATGAACCAGTCACCTACATGAGTGGCCACACCGTCAAGACCGTTTGCACCATCTGTTCCATCTGGGACGGCATCAGTGCCCGGAGTTCCGTTACTCGGAATACCATTCCCGCAATTTTGAAGCAATGAAATGAAACAACCGATTCCGCAAGGTCCTGATGCTGTGTTCCGCCAGCGGTCGCCTGGCTGTCCTGCAAGGCCCGGGCTTGTTCCTTGGCCATCTTGTCCGGCCGTGCCGTTGTTTCCCTGTCCAGAGCCACCGAAGATGGAGCCGCTTGAGCCTTTGGCCCCTCCATTGCCTCCGTTTCCACCGGAGGCAGAGCCGTTGGACCACGAATTCCCTCCTGCACCTCCTGCATTCATGTCGCCCGCACCAAGATTGTCACACGAGCTTCCATTGGGGCAGAAGTTGTTGCCATTCTGTCCATCAACTCCCGGTGCACCGTTCTGTCCATCTATGCCAGCCGCTCCATCAA
>JBFYQB010000436.1:0-6084 GCA_041302955.1 Flavobacteriales bacterium | reverse complement strand
TGATCCTGGAACAAGGGGAGACCGTAGAGGTCGAGATCAATCTTGACGAACTGTGAGCGTCCGTTCCGGCAACCCATTCGTGAAAGGACTGGCTGTTCTGCTCGTTGTTGTGGTCTTTGGCATCAGCGCTTGCGAAGACACCGATGAAGCTTTTGGGAGGATCACTGTTGTTGAGAATAGCATAGACCCCCAAGATTCCAGCACTATGATAGAAGTGCCTTTGCCACAGGCCGCTGTGCGTATATACAGTGTGCAGGAAGGCACGAGCTGGTTGGAGCAGAATCTTACTACCGATGCCAATGGCCAAGTGGAATTCTCACATCCTCAAGACGCCATTCTTCAAGTGGACGTGACCCATGGAGGTCGACAGCTGTTGGACAGGACGGTCATCTTAGAACAGGGAGAGACCACAGAGGTCACCTTCAACATCGATGAGCAATAACCCCATTCAGTTCACCACATCGGCATTCTTGAAATAGTCGATCACGGCCTCTTTCATCAGTCTGCTCTGTTCGTTGGGATTCAGCTTAGGCAATTTGGATAGCACCTTGTAATGTGGCCAACCATCCTGATCCATGCCCTCAAACTCATAATAGCCGTATCTGCTCAGTAGTCTACATATGGCGATGTGCATCAGGTCGAGCTTTTCATGTTTCTTGAATTCCCGTTGACCTTGCCCCAGCTCCTGCACCCCGATAAGGAACAGAACGGTCTCCAGTTCCAGGCCTTCACCGAATTGAGCTTCAAGCCGTTCTATGAGCTCGCGCCACTCTCTTTGAAAATCGATGTCCAACATGGCACAAAATTAGTTAAGCTGCGTACAAGGATGACTTTGCACGACCCTCATGGTTAAATTCTACAAAGGGAAAATCGGTTTTCTGTCGTTCCTCATGGCATTGGTGGCCCTGTGGTCCATGCCATGGATGGCCGCTGCGCAGGACAATAGTGCACAGCAATCCACAGGAGCGCCTATCGATATCGTATTTGTGATAGACATAAGTGGTAGCACTGGAGGCATTCTTCCGGCCGTGCGCGACAAGTTCTGGGAATTGCAGAACGAGATGTCGCGTCTTACGCCCACTGCCAATTACCGATTGGGTATCGTTTGTATGGGAAGGCCGAGCTTCCGCAAGGAGAACAACTACATAAAGCTCATCGCTGACCTTACGAATGATATTGATAAGGCAGCCGCACCGTTCTACGAGATCAAAGACCTGAGTGCACCCGGCAATTACCATCTCGGCTACGGGCTGGATGTGGCGATTAACGAGATATCATGGTCCAAAGACCCGAATGCACTGAAAGTGATCTTTGCCGTGGGCAATGGCAGGGCCTATTCTGGTCCCGGCTGCTCCAAAGCGATAGAGCAGGCCAATGAGAATGGTATAATCATCAATTCGCTGTACTTCAAATCCTATGACAACCGCGTGGAGCAAGAAGAATGGCGCGATCTTGCATCCTCATGTGGAGGCAAGTATTTCATGATCGGGCTCAAGGATCCCAATATCGTATTCGAAAAACCCTATGACAATGACCTCCTGCTCGAGGCCTGCGCCATGATAAACACTACCTATGTTCCTTATGGTCCCGAAGGGCAGGCGCGATACAAGGCGCAGGCGTCATTGGATGAAGATGCCGAGTTGCAGGGCGACAACCCCTATGAGGCACGCACCTTCTTTAAGGCTACCGAACTGTATCAGGGTAAAAGTGAATCGTGGGATCTGGTGGACCTCTTCATAGCCGGAAAGATGAAGGACAACATCAAGCGGCAGTATCTGCACGGGGTGCTCCAACAGTTGTCTGACGAGGAACTGCGCCTGCACGTTACCGAGATGAGCTACAACCGGGGCGAATACATCTCCATCATCAAGATGCTTACCACCAAGCGCGAGCAGTATATGAAGAACATGCGCGACAAGATGATGCAATACCGCTATGGCAACACCTTCTTCGGGGTGATGAACAAGACCATGGTTGAAATGGCCGAATCCAAGGGCTACAAACACGATTTCTGACGCCCCGATGGAATACTGGTTGGATGCCGTTCTGGCTATTCCCCTTCTCTGGATGCTCTACAAGGGATTCACCCGTGGATTCATCATGGAGATATCCCGACTCATTGCGCTCTTGGCCGGGGTCTATCTGGCAGCACGATTCTCCACCTTATTGTCCGAGTATATCTACACCAACACCACCATCACGTGGGAGTTCCTGCCCATCATCTGTTTTGCCGTCATTCTTATCGGGGTCATCGTTCTGGTCTACTTCTTTGGCAAAGTGCTCGAAGGAGCAGTGAAGCTTGTGGCCATGGGCTGGGCCGATAAGGCCGCAGGCGCCTTCTTCGGGCTGGTGCGGGGTGCGTTTCTTCTTAGCCTCCTGCTATTGATGATGGACCGCTTTTCCCTGTTGAAGGAATTCGAGGATTCAGACACCGCCAAGAATGCCTATCTCTTCCAACCTATTCGATCAATTGCGCCTTTTGTGATGCCGATATTGGACGAGATAGACCGCGACACCTTGATGGACCGCATAGACCGCACCGCTGACGAAGTGGAGGAGTCTATTCGCGATATTATTCCCGAATAGCGGCAATGCCGGGCAGTTCGGTGCCCTCCATGTATTCGAGCAGCGCACCGCCTCCTGTCGACACATAGCTCACCTTCTCCGCAAGGCCGAACTGATTGACCGCAGCTACGCTGTCGCCACCGCCCACCAACGAGTATGCTCCATGCGCTGTTGCCTCGGCTATCGAACGGCCAATGGCCTCCGTTCCGTGCTGGAAGTTCTCCATCTCGAAAACGCCCATCGGACCGTTCCAAAGGATGGTCTTGGAGTTCATGAGAAGTTCGTGATAAGCCTTTTCGGCCTTTGGTCCAACATCCAGTCCCATCCAACCGTCCGGAATGGCATTGCTGTCACAGGTCTGTCTGTTGGCCGCATTGTCAAATCGGTCGGCAAGGATAGAGTCGATCGGTAGATGGATCTTCACGCCTTTGGCCTCCGCATCTTTCATGATCTGACGGGCCGTGTCCAGAAAATCATCTTCCACCAATGAACTGCCCACGGTGCCGCCCATCGCTTTTACGAAGGTGAAGGTCATGCCGCCTCCGATGATGATATGGTCCACCGAGTTGAGCAGGTTCGTGATGATGCTGATCTTGCTCGACACCTTCGCTCCACCCATTACGGCTGTCAGCGGGCGTTCGGCCTTCTTCAGCACCCGGTCCACACTTTCTATCTCTGCTGCAAGCAGATAGCCGAACATCTTGTCCTCTGGGAAGAAATCGGCCACAACGGTTGTGCTGGCATGGGCGCGGTGAGCGGTGCCGAAAGCATCGTTCACATACACATCGCCCAAGTGGGAGAGTTTCTCGCTGAATGCGCGGTCGCCCTTTTCTTCTTCTTTGTGAAAACGGAGATTCTCCAACAGTAGCACCTGTCCGGCCTTCAGCTCCTTGGCGGCCTTTTCGGCCACTTCGCCCACGCAATCAGTGGCAAACAGCACCTCGGTGCCCACCAGTTCGCTGATGTGCTGCACCAGATGGCGAAGCGAGAACTTATCCTCGGGCCCGCTTTTCGGCCGGCCAAGGTGGCTCATGAGGATGACTGCGCCCCCGTCTTTCAGTATCTTCTTGATGGTCGGAATGGCCGCACGGATACGCGTATCGTCCGTGATGGCGAACTGGTCGTCAAGCGGCACATTGAAATCCACGCGTATCAGGGCCTTCTTACCTGCAAAGGAATAGCTGTCCATTGTTTTCATGCCGCAAATGTAACTTCAGGAGAAAACCGAAAAAGTGGAAGTTGAAAATCATTCATCCGCAGCGGCCTTCCTGCCCCAATGCCATGGCCGCTATCTTTGGAGCATGATACTTGTAACAGGCGGCACAGGCCTTTTGGGCGCCCATGTGCTATTCAGATTATTGGAAGAGGGAAGGTCGGTAAGGGCGCTGCATCGTGGTGCTGCCAGCCTCGCCACGGTAAAGGACATCTTCCGTCACTATTCCGCAGACACTGATGCCCTCATGAGCCGCATAGACTGGGCCAAGGGCGACATACTCGACATCCCTTCGCTCGAGGACGCGATGACCGATGTGGTGGAGGTGTACCACATAGCCGCCACCGTCTCGTTCGACCCTAAGGACCGCGAGTGGATGAACAAGGTGAACATTGAAGGCACTGCCAATGTGGTCAATCTGTGCTTGGAGCGGGGCGCACGCCTGTGTCATGTGAGTTCCGTGGCCGCCCTTGGCCGCACCGAAGAGCAGCAGGCCATGATAACCGAAGAGACGGAATGGAAGGATTCTGACTTCAATTCCAACTATGCCAAGAGCAAGCGCAAGGCCGAAATGGAAGTATGGCGCGGTGTGGCCGAAGGTTTAGAGGCCGTTATCGTCAATCCATGCATCATCCTGGGGCCCGGCAATTGGCATCAGAGCAGCGCGGCCCTCTTCACTAAGGTGTGGAACGGACTGCCCTACTACACCGAAGGAGTGAACGCCATGGTCGATGCCCGCGATGTGGCCGAGGTCATGGTGCGCCTCATGGACAAGCGCATAAGCGGCCAACGCTACATTGTGGCCGCAGACAACTTTCCGCTTCGCGTAATTGTTAACAGCATAGCTGATGGGCTGGGCCGGAAACGCCCTACCATGCAAGCCCCAGCCGCTTTGATGGCTGTGGCCTGGCGTTTGGAGAAATTCCGTGCCATCCTTACAGGTTCCAAGCCGTTCATCACCCGCGAAACGGCCAACAGCGCCCTGCATGTGAGCCGCTACGACAACGCAAAACTGCTCAAGGCATTGCCCGATTTCCGTTTCCGAAACATGGAAGTTACCGTCAAGGAAGTGAGCGCAATGTTCCTTGCTGACGTGCAGAAGTAGTAAACCGCCTCACTATTGCTTGGCGGCCGCCTCTGCGTCCATCTCCGACAGCCGCTCCAGCACTTCGTCATAAATGACGTTCATCTCTTCCGGACGCACCGAATAATGATAAAGCGTGCTGTCAAATGCCGACTTGGTGGTGCCATACTTTGCAAAAATGCCTTCGTAGAGCTGTCCATAACTGGGGCTTAGCGAATCGACCCCTACAAGCTTGAGGTTCGCAGCCGTCTCGGCCAAATGCATGTCCACCATGATGTCCACCACCTGCTCAGAGGGAAGGATGTTGTCAGGCTTTTCATTGCTGGTGCAGGAGAAGAGAAAGAATAGAGTTACAAGGACGAGTGCGCTGATAGCGCCAAGATGATAGGGTGCTGTCCTCATTGTCCGAAAGTGAGTCGTTTGCCCATCACTCCATCATTCAACTTCCCATCGCTATACGCAAGGTGGCCGTTGACAAACGTATGCGTGATGCGGCTTTGGAAACTGTGCCCCTCAAAGATGCTCCACCCACACTTGTAGCGGATGTTCTCCTTGCTCACGGTCCATGGGCTGTTCGGGTCGATGAGCACAAGGTCCGCAAAATGGTCTTCGCGGATGTAGCCCCGCTCTTGCAGGTTGAAGCACACGGCCGGGGCGTGGCACATCTTCTCCACCATGCGCTCTATGGAGATGGCCCCGTTGCGCACATGCTCCATCATGGCGGGCAGGGCGTGCTGCACCAATGGCCCGCCCGAAGGCGCGGAGTAGTAGTTGCCCTGTTTCTCGTCCCAGGTGTGAGGCGCATGGTCGGTGGCAATGATGTCGATGCGGTCGTCCAGCAGCGCTTGGAACACCCCTGCGCGGTCGGCCTCGGTCTTCACCGCAGGGTTCCATTTCAGCAACGAGCCCTTGGTTTCATACATGCTGTCGTTGAACGTCAGGTGATGGATGCATGCCTCGGCCGTGATGCGTTTCTGCGCCAGCGGAACGCTGTTGTCGAACAGATGCGTCTCCTTCTCGGTGCTGATGTGCAGAATGTGCAGCCGCGTGCCGTGCCGCTTCGCCAATGCCACCGCCTTGGACGATGAGAGGTAGCAGGCCTCCACATCGCGGATCAGCGGATGCGCGCTCATCGGCATCTTGTCGCCATACTCCGCCTTGTAGCGCTCCAAGTTGTGGCGCACGGTGGCCTCGTCCTCGCAGTGCGTGGCGATCAGCATCG
>JBFYQB010000435.1:0-7383 GCA_041302955.1 Flavobacteriales bacterium | reverse complement strand
CATCGTGGTGGCAGGCGGCATGGAGAACATGAGCCTTGTGCCACACTACCTGCCCAATTCGCGCACAGGAGTGAAGTATGGCAACATCACCATGCAGGACGGTCTTTCGCTCGATGGCCTTACGGATGTCTATCATCAGTATCCGATGGGCAACGCGGCCGAGCTCTGCGCCAAGGAATACAACATAACCCGCGAGGACCAGGACAAGTTTGCCGTAGAGAGCTACACCCGTTCGGCCAATGCGTGGAAGGCAGGGGCATTTGCCAGCGAGATAGTGCCTGTGGCCGTGCCGCAGCGCAGTGGCGACCCACTGATGGTGGATACCGATGAAGAGTTCACCAATGTGAAGATGGACAAGATCGCATCCCTGCGCCCTGCTTTCATCAAGGACGGAACGGTGACCGCTGCCAACGCTTCTACCATGAACGATGGCGCTGCGGCTGTGGTGCTGATGAGCAAGGAGAAGGCCGCTGAACTCGGACTGAAGCCATTGGCTACCATCCTGTCGTTTGCCGATGCAGCACAGGCCCCGGAGTGGTTCACCACAACGCCATCCAAAGCCATCCCGAAGGCATTGGCCAAGGCTGGGCTGACCACGGACAACATCGACCTGTTCGAGATCAACGAGGCATTCAGCGTAGTGGCCATTGCCAACAACCAACTGATGAAACTCGACCCTGCGAAGGTGAATGTGAACGGAGGTGCGGTATCGCTCGGCCATCCGCTCGGATGCAGCGGTGCGCGTATCATTGTCACGCTCATCCATGCATTGCACAACCGCAACCTGACCACGGGTGCTGCTGGCATCTGCAATGGAGGTGGTGGTGCAAGTGCGTTGGTTTTGAAGAAAGCCTAAGCAATAGACTTGGCATGGCTGATTGTTCATTGCCCATTGTTAACTGATAATTGACCCGCGTGGCCGAATTCGGAATCTGCAACCTCAGTGTCATCCCTTGCAGGGAGGAGCCCTCTGACAAGAGTCAGATGGTGACGCAGTTGCTGTTCGGTGAGAGTTTCAAGGTCATCGGCAAGCAGGGCAACTGGCGCAAGATCCGCAACGGGCTGGACGGCTACGAGAGCTGGATCGATGCGAAGCAATTTGTGCAGATCACCGAATCGGCTTTCGACACCTTCAGCCATCACATGCCTGTCTGTGCATCCGATCTGGTGCAGATAGTGAAGAACGAGAACTCAGGTGCCATGATCCCCATCGTAGCCGGAAGTTCATTGCCCAATTACCATCAAGGCCATATTGCCTTTGGCGAAGAAGCCTACGAGTTCGATGGCGAGATAAACCATCCCGAAGAGGGCGAGATCCGTCAGCAGTTGTTGGAACTGGCCATGGTGTTCCGCAATGCGCCCTATCTCTGGGGTGGGCGTTCACCATTCGGAATAGACTGTTCAGGCCTTACGCAAGTGTTGTACAAGATGGTGGGCCTTGCCATCAAGCGCGATGCCTACCAGCAGGCAGAGCAGGGGCACACCCTCAGCTTTGTGGAAGAGGCCGACATTGGCGACCTTGCTTTCTTCGACAACGATGAAGGCCGCATCATCCACGTGGGCATGATGCTCGGTGGCAATTCCATCATCCATGCTTCGGGCAAGGTGCGGGTCGATAAGCTCGACCATCAGGGCATCTTCAATGTGGACACAGGCCGCTATAGCCACAAGCTGCGCCTCATCCGCAGGATAATAGACTGAAGGCCTGAGAGGTCTGGGTCAGAGCCCAGTATCCTCGGTGCTGTGCGCCATGGGTGGCGCGGCAAACAACACTTTTGTGCGTGCCCAGGTGCTTCTGAAAAGCTCAGATTGGCGATACTGCTCCAGATGTGCAGGGCTTTCCCAAATCGAGATGGTGAAAAACACATACAACTGCTCTGTGTCGCGCATCAGTCGCACACCCTTACACCCCTCCGAAGCACGTATCAGCGCACTGCTCTGCGCAAATATCTCCAAGAAGGATGGCACGTGGTGCGGATGAAACGTAAGACGGACAATGCGGGTGATCACAGCGGCTCGTTTCTGATCATTCGAATCTAAGGCTCTCTATCGGGTCCAGATTCGATGCCTTGATGGCGGGATAGATACCGCTCACCACTCCGGTGACGAAACAAAGTATCACCCCGACAATGATCCACAGCCAAGGAACGATGAATCCACCACCGATGAAGGCAGATACTGCATTGCCTATGGCGATACCGAGTATGATGCCCACCAGTCCTCCGATGATCGAAATGACCACTGCCTCTACCAGAAACTGAAGACGGATGAACGATTTGGTAGCGCCCAAGGCCTTGCGCACACCTATCTCTCGGGTGCGCTCCGTGACCGACACAAGCATGATGTTCATCAGACCGATGGCCGCGCCCATCAGCGTAACAATACCGAT
Organism: Flavobacteriales bacterium; assembly: GCA_041302955.1. GTDB lineage: Bacteria > Bacteroidota > Bacteroidia > UBA10329 > UBA10329 > UBA10329. Next base: position 4,994 of record JBFYQB010000435.1, on the reverse strand, counting down.
GAGCATGCCTGCAACCTGAACTTGATAAAGGTTGTCGCCCAGGATCCGCGAGAGATTGTCGCTCCGGATGATCTCGAAATTGTTCTCTTCTGTGGCCTTCAGTCCGCGGGCAACCCGAAAATATCCCGTGGACTCGCTGATAGCCTCGTCAAGCGTGGCCGCACTTGTTGCCAGTACACTGACGGTGAATGAGGTATTGCCCCCAAGGTAGTTCTGCCGTGCGTTGGTGAGCGGTATCATACAGGTCTTATCGCCCCCGAAACTCATACTGCTTCCTTTTTCGGCCAGTATGCCTATCACTTTGTAGCGGTAGGCGCCTACCAGCACCAGTTTGCCAATCGGGTCCACATTCTTGGGGAAAAGTGTGGAACGTACCTCATTGCCTATCACGATCACAGGAATGCCAAAACGCAATTCGTGATCGGAGAAATTGCGGCCCTCGGCTATCTCGTAGCCACTTACGGCAAAGTAGGCGTCATCGCAGCCCATCACATTGATATTGGGCTGTGTTGCCTCAGACCCGTACTTCAATTTGGCAGAGAAACTGGCCATGGCCGAAACTGATACCTGCGCGGGATGGTCGAACGATTCCTTGAACTGCATGGCCTGCCGATAGTGGATGCGTTCGTACGTCTTTGGTTTCACGCCTGCGTTGCCGATACGCACATTCGATCCGCGGTTGCGGATAGTGAAGGTATTGGCCCCCATGCTCGTGAAATTACTGTTGATTGATCCACGGATACCATCTATCGAGGTCAGTATACCCACCAGTGCCATGATACCGATGGCGATGATGAGCATGGTCAGAATGGTACGCAGCCATTGCCCACGGATACTGGTGATGGCCACCTGAACATTCTCGTATATGAGTTGTAGATACTTCGCGTCCATGCTGTGGATAGGGCCGCGCAAGGTAGGCAATGCGCAAGCGCGTTCATGTCATCAGCAAACACAAAGCCCCGACCACTTGTTGCGGCCGGGGCTTCTATTTTCATGCGTTTGCAGCCAGAACGTTCAATTACCGAAGATCCCGTTGCCGTCATTCAGGTTGATTACCAGTCCCACCACCAAAGCGATGAGGCTTAAGGCGAAACTCAAAATGCCGAGTATCATGCCAACGATGGCAAAACCGCGGCCCTTCTTGCCACCGGCCTTGGTCTGTCTCAATCCGACAATGCCGAGTATCATGCCCACCAGACCGAAGATGAATCCAAAGATCAACGGGATGAACCAGAATCCTGCACCGGATATTAGGCCTACAATGCCTACAAGTAGCATGATGAAGGCAATGACGCTCAATGCCATGGCAATGATGCCTACAACGCTCCAGCCATATTTCTCATCGCCTTCCTCTGCAAAAACCGACCTTCTCAGTTCGCTGCCCACTTTGTCGCGTTTCACATCGCGTAGTGGCTCCAGTATGAGTTCGTCTGTCAAACTTGCAAGGCTGCGGTTCTTTTTTACCGATGGTGCTGTGGTACCTATTCCCTTGGCGCTCGAGGCGGTCAGGCTGCCATCCATTTCAGGGGCCGAACGCTCGCGGTCTGTTGGTATGGTCAATGCGGCAGTGGATGGCGGCATGGTGGTGTGCTCCATTCTGGAGTCATCATCCGCCACAGTGGTCTCCATGGCCGGTTGGGCTTGCTGTTGCTTTTGACCGAACTCCACATGATAGCCGGGCATGTGTCTTCGTTTGGTGATCTCCAGATTGCTACAGCCAGTGGAGAAAAGACCAATGGTAACGATTGCAAGAAGCAGAAATGGTAGTTGATTCTTCATGTCAGGGTTGCTATGGTGAGTTGCAAACGTACTTCACTTCATGAATAGTTCGTTCGGTATTCTGCCGTTTTGCAACCCCACCCCCGATCCTTTTTACCACCTTTGTGACCCCACAAGATTATCATGATGCTCAGAACGTTCGTATTCATTCTTTTCCTTTTCGCGGCTGCAAGTGTCAGCGCTCAGCAACTCAAACCCTTCACTGCCGACAGCGACACCTACGTCAAGGAATTGCAGGCATTGTTTGCTCAGAGCGATGAGAAGAAAGCCAAGAAATTCTTTGAAGAGACCGTGATTCCCGTGTGGAACAGTGGGCATTTCAGCCCTGTGCAGAAGGACCGCATCTACAAGGTCAGCAATCTGATGGTCGACAAGAAGAAGAAAGCGGTCGACTTTGAGAATTACATCTATACGCTCATTGCATTTGCCAACAGTTCACGGTCATCATCCGATTTCGATGCATTTCATGATGGTCTCGAAAAAGTGATTTCGCAGCTTTCCCGTAAGCAGTTCACCGATTATCTGGAAATGTGCCGCGGACTCTTCACCGAGTTCGTTCTGTTCGAATCCCAAAGCGTCAAATGGGTTGCCAAGGCCGAGAAATATTCGTTGGAATATGATAGCATCCCCAAGGTTGTTTTCAGCAAGATAGACCTGAAAGCCTACTCCAAAGGCGACAGTTCTATCATCTATGCCACGGAGGGTACTTATTTCCCAACGCGTCAGCAATGGCAAGGCAAAGGTGGCAAGGTGGATTGGGCCCGGGCAGGGTTCGACCCCACACAGACCTATGCTCAACTTGGGCGATATGTGTTGGATGTCACCCGCCCAGGATACACGATAGATTCCGTCACTTTCCATCATCCTGCATATCTGAGCAAGCCTCACATCGGGCAATTGACAGAGAAGATATTGGCCGATGTGAAGGACGACAAGGCTTCATATCCGCGCTTCGACTCGTATGATAAGCGTATCGTTATCAAAGAGATCTTCAAGGATATTGACTACGAAGGTGGATTCTCGCAGCATGGTGTCAAGTTCCTCGGTAGCGGCAGCGAAGGCTTGGAGGCGAAGTTCATTTTCAAGAAGTTGGACAGGATAACCAAGAAGGTCGAACCTTTTATTGTTGCCAGGTCAAGGGCGTTTGTCATCAAGAAAGACAAGGTGCAGGCAGATAAGGTGAAACTCTCCATGTTCTATGAGGGAGACTCGATATACCACCCTGGCATACAGATGAACTACAATGTCGAGGGCCACACTGTCGTATTCACAAAGGACAAGGAAGGTGCAGGACGCAGTCCATTCTTCGATTCGTATCACAAGGTGGAGATGCACGTGGAAGCCATCACATGGAAACTTGGCGAGGACTGGCTCGAGTTTGAGAATAAGAGCGGTGGTGATCAGAGCGGTGCCAATTTCGAGTCGGAGACCTACTACGATGAGTTTCGCTACGACCGTGTAAAAGGCATGGCCGAGATTCATCCATTATGGAAGTTGCGCGACTACTGTGTGCGCAACAATCGTCAGAATGTTACCCTAAGCGAGGCAGCGTCCATCTTCAAAGCCGACCTGAGCGATACCAAGGTGTTTCTCATCAATTTGGCCAATGGCGGTTATCTGGACTACAATTACGACAAGAACGAAGCTGATGTGAAGCCCAAGCTTCATCACTATGTGCTGTCAAAATCGAAGAAGACCGACTATGATGTGCTGCAGTTCGAGTCGCAGATAAAGGGTCTTCCAAACGGAAAGCTCAACCTGCTCAACTGGGATCTTGACCTTAATGGTGTAGGGCGCATATTCCTTTCAGACTCCCAAAATGTGGTCATCTATCCCTACGATCAGGAATTGACCGTGAAAAAGAACCGCGATTTTGCATTTGATGGAAAGGTGCTGGCCGGACGACTCGATTTTTACGGTAAAGAGTTCTTCTTTCACTATGATGAATTCAAAATAGACCTCACAAAAGTCGATTCGCTACGTCTGTCTGTGCCCGATGGCCCTATGGATGATGAAGGCCGCCAGAAACTGCGCAAGGTCAAAACACTGCTGCGCGATCTGAAAGGCGAACTGATGGTCGATCGTCCGGATAATAAATCAGGCCTCAAGGATCACCCGCGCTATCCTGTGTTCAACAGCTTGGAAGACTCCTATGTCTACTATGACAGCCGATCTATTCAGGACGGAGCGTACAAGAAGGAGGACTTCTACATGCACCTCACTCCGTTCAGCATCGACTCGTTGGACAATTTCACCAAGCAGGGATTGGAGTTCGCAGGCGAGTTCGTCTCCGGAGGCATCTTCCCGAATTTTCAGGAGACCTTGCGCCTTCAGCCTGATTTCTCGCTCGGTTTTGTCCGCGAGACTCCCGCAGAAGGCTATCCGGTGTTTGCAGGCAAGGGCAACTACAAGGCCACCATCAACATGAGCCACGAGGGTCTGAAAGGCGATGGACAGTTGGAATACCTTACCTCTGTTTCAAAATCGAACGAATTCCTTTTCTATCCTGACTCTGTGAACGGTATCGCTCAGGATTTCACCATCGCTGCTCAGAGCTCGGGCGTGCAGTATCCACCTGTGAAAGGCAAAGACAGCCGCATTCACTGGATGCCGAAAGAAGACCACTTCTATGCCTACAAGACCAGCAATGCATTTGATATCTATGGTGGCGAAGTGGCCCACCACGGTATGCTCGACCTTTCGCCAAAGGGACTGGACGGTGCAGGCCAGATCGACTTTGCTGATTCTGAGATGGAGTCGAAGAATTTCAACTTCAAACATCAGGACTTCCATGCCGATCAGGCGGCATTTAAACTCAAAGGACCCGGTTCGGATGCCTTTGCATTCCGAACTGCCAACGTGAAGATGGACATCGACCTCAAGACACGTCAAGGCCGATTCCGTTCCAACACAGGTGGCGACTTTGTCGATTTCCCGGTGAACAAGTACATCTGCTACATAGACGAGTTCAAATGGAACATAGACCAGAAGAACATCGATATCGTGTCTGATGAAGGCGAGGGGTCGCGTTATGTGAGCACCCATCCCAATCAGGATTCCTTGGAGTTCCGTTCGCGTTCGGCCATTTTCGACCTGACCACCAATACGATAGATGCCAAGGAAGTGAAGCAGTTTGACGTGGCCGATGCTATTATTCAGCCTGATGGTGGCAAGGTGACCGTTAGGGCAGATGCCGCTATGGACCCGCTCAATAA
>JBFYQB010000434.1:0-3075 GCA_041302955.1 Flavobacteriales bacterium | reverse complement strand
CAAGATTCTTTCGGGTGTCACCTACCCTACCGAAGGCGAAGCGATGGTGACCGGGTCATTTTCGAGCCTTTTGGAAGTGGGCACCGGCTTTCACCCCGACCTTTCTGGCAGAGACAATGTGTTCCTTAATGGTTCAATTGTCGGACTATCGCGAAAGCAGATAAACGCCAGGATGGATGATATCATCTCCTTTGCAGGACTGAGCGCTTATATGAATGAACCACTGAGAACCTACTCAAGTGGAATGCGGTTGCGTCTGGCATTTGCGGTTATTGCCCATTTGGAAACCGACATTCTGGCCCTTGACGAGGTGCTCGCAGTTGGCGACACGCAATTTCAGATGAAATGTATCGACCGCATTTTTTCTTTGAAGAATCAAGGTCGAACGATACTGTTCGTTTCACACAATCTGGCAGCAGTGCGTCAATTGTGCGACCGGGTCATTGTGATACACAAAGGCTCGGTCTTATTTGATGGCAGCGCGGACAAGGCTATTGAGCGTTATCTCAAAGAAGCGGCTCTGACCAGCAGGTCAACAGACACGCACCACTATCTGAGATCGGTTCAATCTGAATGCACGGAAATTGAAACTGTCATTCGCATCCATATTGCCAACCTACCATCAGATGATGAGGTTGACCTTGGGGTGAATGTCATGGATTCGCAAGGGAACGCTTTAGTGCATTTCAGCAATCGGTTCATCGGAAAACCCTTGATCCCCAACAACAATGCGCTGAACTGCTCCCTTAAATTTGACCATGGCCTGAAACCAGGGGTTTACACAGTTCACATTCATATCGGGCAGCACGAAGAACAGTTGGAGTGGGCTCAGAATGCTACAACATTCACGGTGCCCCCCTACAATCCTTACGGGTTCCACAATCCGGATAGCATTCAAGGTGCAGTGATACGGCCTTTCCGTATGGAACAAGAATAAATGATGCCGGCTATTCTACTTCTTGTCTACAACAGACCAGACCACACTAGCAAGGTCCTGAAGCGGTTGGCCGACTTAGGCGTGTCTGAAATTCACATCTCGGCAGATGGGCCAAAAGATGCAGAGGATATTACAAGGTGCACTGCTGTCCGAACGGCATGCATGAATAGCGGAATGTCCGTCATATCAAACTTCAGCGATGTGCATTTGGGATGCAAGGAAGGTGTGATCAGTGGGATAGCATGGTTCTTCAAGCTTGTACACGAAGGAATCATTTTGGAGGATGACTGCTTGCCAACGGAATCCTTCTTGCGTTTCAGTTCGTTGCTATTGGAGGAATATCGCACCGAGCCCAATGTCTATATGATATCCGGTAATAATCCGATGGGGAAATGGGAAAGTTCTCACAGCCATCACTTTGCACGCATCGGGCATATTTGGGGATGGGCCACTTGGCGTGACCGTTGGCAGGAATTCGACCCCAAGCTCCCCGCATTGACCGCATTTGAGAATGACCACGGGTTTACACGTTTGTTTGGGAACACCTCCATTCCGAAGCAGATCCGGAAGAAAACACATGCTGCCTTAGCGGGAACACTGGATACATGGGATTATCAGTGGACACTCCATCATGCGATACAAGGGCGACTGGCAGCTATTCCCTGCGAGAACTTGACAGAGAATGTCGGATTCGGGCGTGGGGCAACGCATACTGTGGATCGCCCCGGTTGGCTTTCCGATCATATCGGCTCGATTTCAGATCTGACGCTGAACAGTCCTATTCGCCCTGACCGCGAATATGAAATGGGGCTTTTTATGAGCCAAAAGTTGAATGGCCTGCCCTTATCATCATCTCATGCATACTGCAATAAAGGACGGTCTATGCATAACGCATTGCGTATAGTTCAGGTCAACTCCACTGATTTTGGTGGTGGTGCAGAGTCCCTGGTCATGCAGCAGCATCAACTGCTGCGACATTTAGGGCATGATGCCATGGTGGTGGTCGGACAAAAACAGACGGATGATGTTAGCGTTGTACCTCTTTCCTCCGACCCTATCACTCAGATTATCGACCTGAATCCGGACATTATTCATCTACACAATTTGCATGATACAGGTCTGACATTGAATGAACTGACCAAGTTGACCGATCATTTCAAATTAATATGGACGCTTCATGATTCATGGACGGTTTGTGGCAGCGAAAGACATCCATTTGAACTGAATCCCGCACATCTGTCGTATTTGGACAGGGAAGAATGGAATCGGAATCTTGCTGCACGTGGTGATGCACTTAAAACTTTCAACATCCGAATTACTGCACCAAGTCAGTGGCTCCGGGACCAAGTGCTTATTCAACATGGGCTTCCCTCCCATTATGTCAGCAATTCCGTGAAAGATTCCCCTATGCGGTTAGAATCAAAGCAAAGAGGTGCTTATTTGCTTTTTGTTGCCAATCATGCCGATAGAAATCCATACCGGGAACTGGACATTCTGAAACAAGCTTGGATAAAAGCCAACTCGAGTCTGGGCAGCCTGTCTACAGATCTGATCTGTATTGGTGGAACAGCTCATACAGATCGATACGGCAGCAATGAACTGATAATGATGGAACGCCAGAATGCAGAAACCATCAAGCAGTACATGCACGGAGCAATAGCGGTGGTTCAGGCCAGCACTCAGGACAATGCACCATTGACAATTCTGGAAGCTCATAGTTCCGGCACTCCAGTGATCGGGTCCATGGTCGGAGGAATTCCCGAGATGGTCAGTCCGTCCGAAGCCAGCGTTCTTTATGCTGCAGGGAATGTGGATTCACTGACCGAAAGTATTTTAAAGGCAGTGCGAGCCCAAGCTGAGCTAAAAGAGGAAGTGATCGCACAGGAAGGTCACATATCCTCAGAGACCATGGCCTACACATTCCTTGGCCACTATTATGACATGCTGCATGGCTGAATTCACCATCATCACCCCAGTACTGAACGGTGCCGCATATTTAGAGCGTTGCATCCTATCCGTGGCAGAGCAGGACATGGATGTTCAGTATGTGATCATGGATGGCGGAAGCACTGATGGCACACTCGACATTATTGCAAAACATAAGCACCTGATTCATCATTGGGAAAGCACTTCGGACC
>JBFYQB010000433.1:0-5462 GCA_041302955.1 Flavobacteriales bacterium | reverse complement strand
GTGCTGAAGAAGATGAAGTGGCCGCGCGACACCTGGACGGTGAGCAGCAAGGTCTTCTTCGGCGCCGGCGGCAAGCTGCCCACCCAGGTGGGCCTGCACCGCAAGCATGTGGTGGAAGCGTGCAACGATGCGCTCAAGCGCCTGCAGGTGGACTACCTGGACCTCTACTTCTGCCACCGCCCGGACAAGCACACGCCCATCGCGGAAACGGTGTGGACCATGCACCAGCTCATCATGCAGGGCAAGGTGCTCTACTGGGGCACGAGCGAGTGGAGCGCGCAGGAGATCATGGAGGCGCACATGGTGGCCCGGCAGCACCACCTCATCGGCCCCGTGATGGAGCAGCCCCAGTACAACATGTTCCATCGCGCCAAGGTGGAGGTGGAGTTCGGCCAGGTGTACGGCACCGTGGGCCTGGGCACCACCGTGTGGAGCCCCCTGGCCAGCGGCATCCTCAGCGGCAAGCACCGCGATACCAAGGCCAACAAAGGCACCCGCCTCACCATGGAGGGGCTGGACTGGCTGCGCGAACGCGAGCTCACCGAGGCCCGCCTCAAGAAGGTGGACAAGCTCAAGGCCATCGCCGAAAACCTCGACCTCAGCCTGCCCGTCATGGCCCTGGCCTGGTGCCTCAAGAACCCCCACGTCAGCACCGTCATCCTGGGCGCCAGCAAAGAGGCCCAGCTCAAGGAGAACCTCGGCGCCGTGGAGGCCCAGGACCTGCTTACCCCCGCCGTACTGGCCAAGATCGAGAAGGTGCTGGACAATGCGCCTGAACGGCCACAGTTCTAGTATAGCGCTGCGAAGACAGGATGAAAGCTGCACATCCCCGGCTCCACTGCCGGGGATGTGAACGCAGTATAACGCTTGGTGCTAACGATGAAGGCCATCCTTTGGAGGTGGCCTTTCGTGGAGAATACCGGTCCCGAGGCCTCGGGATGAACCGGTGACCTTCCCGTCCACCGTACGGCGAACGGGACGCTCTAGCCAGCTCCGACAAACAGAAAAGGCGGCCCTTGTGGGACCGCCTTCTGTGGAGAATACCGGAGTCGAACCGGTGACCTCTTGCATGCCATGCAAGCGCTCTAGCCAGCTGAGCTAAGCCCCCATGATTTTTTAGAACGGGCAGCAAAAGTATATATTTCCTTCAATGGACAATAAAAAAAGGCGGGCTCTTTCACGAACCCGCCCTTCTTCACGATCTATCGTTGCTCAGCGCGTCACAACGAATTTGCGCGTAACAGTGAATGCTCCCGAAACTTCGCCAATGCTGAGGATATAATATCCCTCGGCAAGGTCTGAACCATGAATGGCAACGGTATATCTACCGGCCAGAAGGTTCTGCACAGTGCTCGAAACTGTACGGCCCGAAAGGTCGATGACTTTCAATTGGACCTCATGACCTTGTGCAAAATTGACGGTAAGCGAACCATTGCCAGACATCGGATTCGGATAGACAGCACCCACCAGCGCATCAAAGTCGGTCTCATTAAGGCCAGTGGTTATAAGCTCTTCAGAGACGAAGATGTGCAACCCGTCCACCGATGGGTCTTCTTCGGTGATGGCCACTACTGCAGGAATGGTAGTGAAATTGAGGAGCTCGGTATACACCTGATAAGAACCATAGGCCAGATTGTCGAATCCGAATAGTCCGTTGGCATCGGTATAGGTGTAGGCAATTGCATTGCCTGCCATATCGAAGAGCATTACCGCAATTCCTTCAATAGGATCGCCCTCGTCAGCCACCTTGTTGGCTCCCTGCGTCACATCGCCCCCGATGAAGCCCGGTCCACCAGGATTGTTGCCCCCGATAAGAGTGATGTCATACTGAACAGCAGGCTGCACCCACGACACGCCAATTTCTTCGGCATACTGCCAGAACGTGCTGTTGCCATAATAGGTGGGAAGATGATCCGCATAAAAGGCACTGTTGGCAATGGCAGCGGCTTTGATGAGGTATTCACCGCAAGGTACATTCATGAAATAGTAGTATCCGCCCGAATCGGCCCATGTGGTCTGCACTGCAGTAAGCTGACCTGAAAGCGAATCGTAGGCTATCAAATATACTTCTGCTATATCAACTGGCTGATTGGTGGTTCCGGCAAACACTTGACCTGAGATGAAGCCATAGCAGCTGTCCTGCCCTGTTTGAAACGAGTAGCATTGTGTATCAGAGCAATTACCTTCATAGATGGTCAGGCATACGATATGGTCGCCATCTGTAAACCCGGGCACAAGGAGGTCTGCACCATTGGCCGATGTGCTATCGCCATCCACGCTCCATACATACGTGCTATTGGGATTCTGAATTACGGCAGAGAAGAGATAGCCTGTTGGTGTAAGTCCTGAAGTGGCGAAGCTTGCGTTGCAATTGCCGGTATTGGACCCTACAACCACGGTGTCGCAATAGGTGTCCTGACAGTTGCTTCCAGCCACAGTGAGGCACACCATGTATGTGCCATCCTGAGCATACTCATGCCATGGGTGCATCTGGGTTGATGTGTTGCCATCTCCAAAATCCCAGAACCACTGAGTGGCGCTGCCCTGCGTGTAATTCACGAAATAGCTGTAACCACTGCTATCCTCCAAGGCAAAATAGGCCTGACATCCGCCTGTGTTTCCACCCACCACAGTGACCGAGGCACAGAAGGAATTTGTGCATCCCTGACCATCACCAACCTCAAGGCAAACGTTATAGACGCCTGCAGCCGTGAACACGAAATTAGGATTCATGGAATCTGAGGATAGCGTGGTGCCTCCGCCCTGCACGGTCCAATTGAAATATGCGAGGTTCTCACTCTGGCCAGAATAGGTGAACTGCGCATTTGTATTGGCGATGATCGTGCCATTCGGGGTGCTTGCATAATAAAAGTAGGCATCGCAAGAAGGCTGATTCAGATAAGCCGTATCGCAAACCGTGGCCACACATCCTGTGGCATCGACCACCGTGAGGCATACACCATAACTACCCGTTCCGGAAGGGAAATCATAATACGTGCTCTGGCCCGTGGTGCCATTGTCCCATTGGTATGTAAAGGGCGCATTACCAGTGGCCGATGCTTGAGCAATGATGACAGTGGAATCGGGCGAGCTCTGCGTCAAATTCATAAATGCACCACAGGTGCCAACAGGATTTGGATTGCAGTTGAAAACGAAGTTCACATCTGCTCCATCAAGCGTTCCTTGCCCATTGGAGAAAGGAACAACTTGCCATGCACCAGTACAGTTGTCAGCAGTGATCGCCTCAAACTGCTGGTTTGGCCCGATGACAGATCCGTTCTCAATGGTAATGGAATACCACCCATTGGCATTGGTAGTGGTGCAGATGGAATCTACTATGGTCGGATCATTGCCAAAGTAATTCACACACACCCAATGCCCATATATGGCGGCACCGCTGGAATCGGTCACATATCCTGTGACCTCGAGGTCGTTCGGGTTCGGCTGGGCCATCAGACCGGCCAGACCTGCAAAGACCAGACTGAAGATTAGCATCAAAGTTTTCATGGCTTGAGTTTTAGTTCGGATCAAAGATGAGGCACATCATTCTAACGTAACAGCGCTTTTCATGCACATCTTACATCGTCATAAATAAGTGTGGTAATTTTTTCCATGTTTTATTGAGTACATGAGTTGTTTTGTCTTACTCGCTCATGCCCCAATCAAAACTTCAACAACTATTTGAATGTTACATTTGAGCCGAATAAAAGCAATACGACATGTTAGCAAACAAGATTGAAGCACATCTGAACCGCCAGATAGAACTGGAATTCGAATCTTCTCAATACTACCTTTCTATGGCTTCATGGGCACAAAAGAACGGTTATACCGGAATCAGCGCATTTCTCTATCGCCAATCAGATGAGGAACGCGCACACATGCTGAAGTTGTTTCACTATGTGAATGATAGAGGTGGACATGCGCTCGTTCCTGGACCAGCTGCACCGCCAAAAGATTTTGGAGGTGTAAAAGAGCTGTTTGAGAAAGTGAACAAACATGAACAGGGCGTATCACGTGAGATAAACGACCTTGTGGACGAATGCCTGAAGGCCAAAGATTATGCTACCCACAACTTCCTGCAGTGGTATGTGGCCGAGCAGATCGAAGAAGAACGTACCGCACAGACCTTGCTCGACAAATTGGCGCTTATCGGAAATGATAAAGGTGGCTTGTATCTCTTTGACAGAGATCTTGAGAATTTCTCCCCGCAGGCAGACCCGAACGCAAAAGCATAGTGCGTTTCCAATAGAGTACTTAAAAAGCGAAAGGGCCAGATGTGCATTACATCTGGCCCTTTCGCTTTTAATTCTACAATGGACGTCAAACTTTGACCGCCATTAGCAACATGTCATCCATTTGCCTATGGTCACCCATCCATGAGGTTATCTCACGATCCACCTCCCCGATCAGATGCTGCATATCTGAAGATCGTTCAGCATTCGCAAGGTGTTGAATCCGCTTGAATCCGAATTTATCCTTGCCAGATTGGTCAAATTGGTCAGTAACTCCATCAGTGAACATCACGATGGTATCGCCAGATTTGAACTTGAATGTCTTAGATGTATACGGACAACGTTTCTTATACTGTGTTCCCCCAATACTCCAAATATCTCCGTTATAGATATACAATTTGCCCTGAGAAATGTGGTAAATTGGATTACATGCTCCCGAGAATTGGATTTCTCCTTTTATTCGGTTCACCTTGCATAACGCCAGATCCATACCGTCATGTACCTGTTTGTTCGTTTGTTGATTCAACACGTTCACCACAGCCAAGTGCAATGCGCAAAGAATCTCACCTGTATCCTCTACCCCTTGATCACGAACAATCCTGTTAAGAAGAAAATACCCAATCAATGACATGAAAGCGCCTGGAACCCCATGTCCAGTACAATCGACTGCTGCAAAATAGTAATCGTCACCTTTCTTCAAGAACCAAGGGAAATCACCGCTGACTACGTCTCGTGGCTTAAAGAAAATTGCGGACTCGGGGAATTCAAGCTGCATTTCCTTAACATCAGAAATGATCGCGTTCTGAATTCGCTGGGCGTAATTTATACTCTGAGATATCCGTTCCAAGCCATCTTGCAATTCTAAATGAATGACCCGCAACTCTTCGTTTTGCTCGCTTAATTGCAAAGTGCGTTGCTTGACCTGGTCTTCAAGTCCCTCATTTATCAACATTACTTCGTGCTGCTTCCTACCTGCCAAGTAGGAGAACAGTCCTAAAAAAAGTGGTGCCGAATCAATGACCCAATGCAATGGTTGATTGCGCTGTGCAATCACCAGATTTGCCCAGGTAAGTTCATTTCCTTGCACCAGTACATCAAAAATGGTGGCTATGATAGGAAAACAAAGCCCGAAAAGCGCACCAAATATGGCGTAGCTTATCCGGGCATCACCGAACATCGGTTTATACGCGACCGTCTCGGTCATCGGTCAGAACGGCCTCATATCAAAGG
>JBFYQB010000432.1:0-3654 GCA_041302955.1 Flavobacteriales bacterium | reverse complement strand
AGGGCTTTAGTTCGGCATATCCGTTCAAAAGGTGCTATGAATGCCATTATTTCTTCTGAGGAGTTGGATGTTGCAATTTTGGCGAAACGCTTGGAGTCTGTACCTTCTATGGATGGCCTCGAATTATCCTCTAAGGTGTCTTGTGGAATGGCGTACTCCCAAGATGATGATAAGGGAAGTTTACGAGTTGCCCTGTTGGATCTTGGAGTGAAACAGAATATTATCCGATGCTTGAACGAGCGAGGCTGCAATGTGAAGGTTTTTCCAATGAATACCTCATTGGATACGATGCTGGCTTACGAACCCGATGGATTCATGATTTCGAATGGTCCTGGTGACCCATCTGCCATGCCTGAGGTGATTAACCAAGTGGGCAAGATTTTGATGACGGGAATTCCTGTATTTGGTATTTGCCTTGGTCATCAGATAATTGCGTTGAGTCAAGGGATTTCCACATTCAAGATGCATAGCGGACATCGGGGTATAAATCACCCCGTGAAAAATTTGATTTCAGGTAATTGTGAAGTGACGTCACAAAATCACGGCTTTGTCGTGAGTAGAGTGGATTGTGAAGCCAATTCCGAGGTTGAGATAACGCACGAACATTTGAATGACCATACTGTAGCAGGAATTCGGTTGCGAAACCGTCCCGTTTTCAGTGTTCAGTATCATCCAGAATCATCTCCTGGTCCGAATGATAGTCGCTATCTTTTTGATCAATTTGTAAACAACATGAGAACTGCGTCAGTTCAGACGCTTAGTTAACGATAACTGAAAATAGACATGACTCATATTGCAAAGGTAACCGCTCGTCAAATTCTTGATTCTCGTGGAAATCCCACTATCGAAGTAGATGTAGTGACCGAGAGTGGACGATTTGGACGTGCTGCTGTGCCATCTGGAGCTTCCACAGGTGAACATGAGGCTGTTGAGCTTCGTGATGGTGATAGCAAGGTGTACATGGGTAAAGGCGTTCTTAAGGCGGTGGATCATGTTAATACCTTGATTGCAGACGCCATCACTGGTATGTATGTTTTTGATCAGGCGCTTATCGACCGTCAGATGATCGAATTGGATGGCACATCAAATAAGGCCAATCTTGGTGCTAACGCAATTTTAGGCGTTAGTCTTGCAGTATCAAAAGTTGCAGCCGAGGAGGCGGGCTTGCCATTGTTCAGATATATAGGTGGCGTGAATTCAAACTTGTTGCCGGTTCCAATGATGAACATCATCAATGGAGGCTCGCACGCTGATAATTCAATAGACTTTCAGGAATTTATGATTGTGCCAGCTGGTGTAGATAGGTTCTCTGAAGCGTTGAGAATGGGTACTGAGGTTTTTCATCACCTTAAAAGTGTCCTTAAAAAAAAGGGGTATTCAACAAACGTTGGTGATGAAGGAGGTTTTGCCCCGAATTTGAAGTCAAATACTGAAGCTGTGGAAGTGATTCTACAGGCAATTGAAAATGCAGGTTATCGTGCCGGTGAGGATATTTACCTGGCCATGGACGCAGCCTCATCTGAATTCTATTTGAAGGATGAAAAGGTCTATCATTTGCACAAATCATCAGGTGATAAATTGAGTAGCGCGGATATGACTTCCCTATGGAAGGATTGGACGTCTAAGTACCCCATTGTTTCAATTGAAGATGGATTGGATGAAAATGATTGGGATGGATGGAAGCATCTAACCGATACATTAGGAGATAAAGTCCAGTTGGTTGGTGATGATCTTTTTGTGACAAATGTGGACAAACTGACAAGGGGAATTGAAAACGGAATAGCAAATTCTATTCTGGTCAAGGTGAATCAGATCGGTTCGCTTAGTGAAACTATAAATGCTGTTCGTCTTGCACAGCAGAATCGATACACATCTGTGATGAGTCATAGATCAGGTGAGACAGAGGATAGCACGATTGCCGATTTATCCGTTGCATTGTCTACTGGCCAGATTAAAACGGGGTCAGCTTCGCGTTCGGATAGAATTGCCAAATACAATCAGTTGTTGCGAATAGAAGAATTGTTGGGGGCAGAAGCACGTTTTTTGGGCAAAGAGCTTCCGTGTATACGTAGCAGGAAATAATTGCTACTGTGATTTGAACATCCCTTTAGCCCATTGGTTACATTAGCGCTATGGGATATGAAAGTTTGCAGGCCTGCGTATCTGACCTTGAACGCAATGGTCACCTAATTAGAATTAAAGAAGAGGTAGACCCTTTTCTTGAGATGGCCGCCATTCATCTTCGTGTTTATGAAAGCAATGGGCCAGCATTGCTTTTTGAGAATGTCAAAGGTTGTAACTATCGTTGTGCTTCCAACCTATTTGGAAGTCTTGAGCGCAGTCGTTACATGTTTCGAGATACACTTGAAACTGTGGGGAAATTGGTCAGGTTGAAAGGTGACCCCACTTCAATACTAAAGAATCCTTCTTGGTTATTTGACGCGGCATTAGGTGGTATTCATGCCTTGCCAAGAAAGGGGTTTATGCGATTTCAAGATGTGAAAATAGGTGACCTTCCTCAAGTCCAGTGTTGGCCAGATGATGGAGGTCCCTTCGTTACTCTTCCTCAGGTCTATACCGAAGATATTGATCGTACTGGTTTACTGGGGTCCAATCTTGGCATGTATCGAATTCAGATTGGGGGCAATGAATATGTCAAAGACAGGGAAATTGGGCTCCACTACCAGCTTCATCGTGGCATTGGTGTTCATCAGACCAAGAGCAACGCGTTAGGCCTTCCCTTAAAAGTTGCTGTTTTTGTTGGTGGTCCTCCATCCCATACGTTTGCAGCAGTTATGCCATTGCCAGAGGGTATCCCAGAAGTCAGTTTTGCTGGTGCTTTGGGGGGGCGAAGATTCCGATATGCGAAATGGAATGGATTCACGATTTCGACAGATGCTGATTTTGTGATTTTGGGTGAAGTATATCCCATGGAAAACAAGCCAGAGGGACCATTTGGTGATCATCTAGGATATTACAGTCTGAAGCATGATTTTCCGCTTATGCGTGTTACGAGGGTATTGGCCAAACAGAACGGAATATGGCCATTTACGGTGGTAGGAAGGCCTCCACAGGAGGACACTAGTTTTGGTGCATTGATTCATGATATAACTGGCCCCATAATTCCTCAGACCATTCCTGGGCTCAAAGAGGTACATGCCGTTGATGCTGCGGGAGTTCATCCACTCTTATTGGCAATTGGAAGTGAGCGATATACACCATACAGCCACAACAGAAGACCACAGGAGATACTCACTATTGCCAATGCGATTTTAGGATTCAACCAAATGTCGTTGGCAAAGTTTCTCTTCATCGCTGCTCGTCAAGATTCTGAAGAACTGAATACTCATGATACGGTTGAATTTTTTCAACATATTTTAGAAAGACTGGACACTAGACGCGATCTGCATTTTCATACCAATACGACCATGGACACACTTGATTATAGTGGAGATGGTCTGAATACAGGATCTAAGGTTGTTGTCGCAGCTGCTGGCCCACCGATACGAAATCTTGGGGATTCATTGCCTTCATTGCTTTTTTTGCCGGGTGAATACACTGGATTGCGAATGGTCATGCCTGGAGTATTGGCACTGCACGGCCCATCTTACAACAACGACAAGAATTTGAAGTCACTTGAAGATGCTTTGATGT
>JBFYQB010000431.1:0-2563 GCA_041302955.1 Flavobacteriales bacterium | reverse complement strand
GATTCAGACCTGAAGAGATTGCGAGAATCAATGGATACGCATTTGGGCAGATCGGAATTTGACCTGGCTTTGGACAGATTGCACACCTATATGATGCACTACACCAGAAAACTGTGTGCTTCTCATAAACTGCAATGTGAAACAGACGAAACGCTCCATGCACTATTCGAGAAGTATGTGAGGAGTATGGAGCAGAATAAACGTGTTGATTCAAAAATGAGCGTCTCCATTTTAAAGACGAGCATTTCGGTGCTTGCCGATCTCAATGGCGCTCGAAACGATCAAAGTATCGTACACGCCAATAGCATACGGAATCGTTTTGAAGCGAAGCTGATCGTCAGTCACGTTATTGCATTGGTTGAATTCTTGGAAGATTTTGAAAGCAAGTATTTTCCAGAGTTATATGCTGATAAAGCCTAAGATGCAATGAAGGACGCGGAACAGCCTTTTTGATCTTAAGATCATACCCACTGCGCTTCGGCATGATCACATAAGCCTCCTTTGCTGCCATCCCGCCTCAAATGGCACATCGGTCAATACGCCTTGATCATGGCCATCAGATAAACAACAAAGCCCCGAACGGAACGTGTCCATTCGGGGCTTCCTTATAAAGTGGGATGTTCTGCTACTTGTTATTGATGATCAGTGCTGCGATAACACCGGGTATCCAACCAAGACAGGTGAGTATGAGTACGATGAGCACCGAGCCGCAACCTTTGTCCATCACCGCCAACGGAGGGAAGATGATGCACAATATGACGCGCCACAGGGACATGGCCTACGCCAACACAACGCCCATCACCTTGGCAACGGTCTCACCGATGTCTCCGGGAGATGCCACCACGTGAATGCCACATTCGGCCATGATCTTCATCTTGGCCTCGGCCGTGTCGTCATCTCCGCCCACGATGGCGCCTGCATGGCCCATGGTGCGGCCTTTTGGCGCGGTCTGTCCGGCAATGAAACCTACTACAGGCTTCTTGTTGCCTGTGCTCTTGATGTAGCGGGCAGCTTCGGCCTCCAAGTTGCCGCCTATCTCGCCTATCATGACGATGGCATCGGTCTCAGGGTCGTTCATCAGCAGTTCAACCGCCTGCTTGGTGGTGGTGCCGATGATCGGGTCGCCACCTATGCCGATGGCGGTGCTTACGCCCAATCCAGCTTTGGATACTTGGTCAGCAGCCTCGTAGGTCAATGTTCCCGACTTGGAAACGATGCCGATACGGCCTTTCTTGAACACGAAGCCCGGCATGATGCCCACTTTGGCCTCGCCAGGAGTGATCACACCTGGGCAGTTTGGGCCTATGAGGCGCACATTGCGGCCCGAGAGGTATGCTTTTGCCTTCACCATGTCGGCAACAGGAATGCCCTCGGTGATGGTGATGATGACCGCGATGCCTGCCTCTGCGGCCTCCATGATGGCATCGGCTGCAAATGCCGGTGGAACAAAGATGATGCTCACATTGGCTCCTGCCTTCTGCACGGCCTCGGCCACGGTGTTGAACACCGGACGGTCCAAATGGGTGGTTCCGCCCTTGCCGGGAGTTACACCGCCCACCACATTGGTGCCGTATTCTATCATCTGCGAAGCGTGGAAGGTGCCCTCACTACCTGTGAAACCCTGCACGATAACCTTCGAATCCTTATTCACCAGAACACTCATGTCGCTTTGTTTTAACTGTTGTTGAACGGGGCGCAAAAGTAGGGTATTCGAGGTGCTTGCCCAAGGGATAGGATTACATTTGCCGAAAGGTTCGGGGCGTCAGGTATGCGGCTTTGTGTATCGGGCGCCAGGCCTTGATCCTGTGTCAATTTCCTATTCCTTATTCACCATTCGCTCACTTTTTCACCGCTCATTCCCTTGACCCCACTTGACGATACCATCATGGCCCTTGCCACCCCATCGGGGGCAGGTGCCATTGCGGTGATACGCGTTTCGGGCAAGGACACCTTTGCCCATGTGCAACGGGTGTTCGTTTCCAAGGGTGGGAAACAGTTGCGCGATACCAAGGGCCACACCATTCTCTTTGGCCAGGTGATGGACGGGGCAGAGGTGGTGGACGAGGTGCTGGTGAGTGTGTTCCACAACCCGCGGTCCTTCACTGGCGAGGACAGCGTGGAGATAAGCTGCCATGGTTCCACGTTCATCCAGAAACGCATCCTGACCTTGCTCAATGCCAATGGCTGTCGCATGGCCAAGCCTGGCGAGTATGCGATGCGTGCCTTTCTGAACCGCAAGATGGACCTGTCGCAGGCCGAGGCCATTGGCGACCTTATCGCGTCCACCTCTGCTGCTGCCCACAAGGTGGCGATGCACCAGATGCGAGGCGGTTTTGGTCGCGACCTGCAAGTGTTGCGCGATGAACTCATCCATTTCGCATCGCTGATGGAATTGGAATTGGACTTTGCGGAGGAGGATGTGGAGTTTGCCGACCGTACGCAGATGAAAGCCCTCATCCACCGCATGGTGACGGCCATCGACAGACTCATCGGGTCGTTCCGCCTTGGCAATGTGATCAAAGAAGGGGTGCAGGTGGCCATAATAGGCGAGCCGAACGCGGGC
>JBFYQB010000430.1:0-4251 GCA_041302955.1 Flavobacteriales bacterium | reverse complement strand
CGAATTGGGCCGATGACCGAACGACCACAAACATCCATCACCTCCACCATGGCAGGCGTTGAGATGGAAAAAAGCCCACTGGAAGGGTTGGGAAAGATGTGTACCTCCTCCATGTGCATCGCATCATTCACCCCTACAGTGGTGCACATAAGGTCATTCACCCGCTGCCATATCGTGTCGTTGAAAGTTATAGGCACTTCGCCCACGCCCGGTGCATTGCCCATGCGGATATAGACCAGATCCAGGCTGGGTACCACATTGATGATTTGACCGTTCTTTCCAAGGGCAGCATACATGTCGTCAGGCGCATTGGGGTTGAGCGGACCAGGCAGTTGAAGTTGCAGTCCGGGCACCATGGCCGTGGCCTTGCCATTGAGCCACCAGAGGTAGCCATACGATTCATTGAGGACCTGCGAGGTATTGACCATGGCATTGAAATATGCGGCATCGGTCATTATCTGGTTGCCATTCCAGTTGCCGTTGTTCAGCATCAGCAGTCCAAAACGCGCCATGCTGCGCGGCTTGCTGAAGAACACATTGTTGTAGCCCGATGGCACGAATGCACCCGTCATGCCCGTTGGGGTCTTCAGCTTTTGGGTGGTGTAGGCGTTTAGGGTCTGGCCCGTGGCGCTCTCTATCACGCCATCCAGCAGCGTGTACGGCCCGTTGTGGTAGGCCCAACGCGTTCCTGGGTCGGCAATGCACAGGAGGCATGAGGCGAGGGTACAATAATGATCGGGCACACCATCATCAAGACCGCTGGTCATGGTCAGTTGGTGGCGGATGGTGATCTTCTCCTCCTCTTGGGGCGAGCAACTGGTCCAGCCTGTGCCAAGGTAGTCGGAAGTGGTATCGGCAATAGACAGATGGCCTTCCTGCTGCGCAATGCCCACCATGAAGGCCGTCAGGGTCTTGCCTGCCGAAGCCCAGTACCAGGCGCTGTCCTGCGTGAAGGTGCCGAAATACTGCTCTATCACAATGCGCCCGTCCTTCAGCAGGATGAACGCCTTGGTGTTCTTCACCTCCAGATAATCCAGCAGGGTATCCACCTTTTCGGGGCACCAGCCCAGTTCCTCAGGCGTGGTGGTCTCCCATGCATTGCCCACCGTAGGCGGAAAATAGAGCGATTGGGCGGTGGCGCTCATCGATGCGCACAACAGCAGGAGCAGGTAGATGTGTTTCATGGCGCTTAGGACGAATAGTAGAGAGAAAGGTTTAGCCGCAGGCGAAGGTAATTGGCAGAGACACCTGTCATTACGGAAGGGTGGTCGGGTATCTTATGGGACATACGGGGGACGCATTGATAAACCGGCACCACCTACCTTTACCCAAAAGCCCATTACATCAATTCATTCCATGAAAAAATTCATCGTATTCTCTATTCTTCTCGCATTTGTAGCCTGTTCCACTGTGCCTATAACAGGGCGCAAGCAGATGAACCTGCTGCCCGAAAGCCAATTGGTGGGCATGTCGCTTACGAGCTATACTCAGTTCCTTTCCCAGAACCCCGCCCTACCGGCCTCCAATTCGCAAGCAGCGCAGGTGAAACAGGTAGGCGACCGCATAGCCCGTGCCGCCACCCGCTATCTGCGTGCCCAAGGCGCTGGCGACCGTGTTTCGGGCTTCAAGTGGGAATTCAATCTGGTGCAGAGCAACGAGGTGAATGCATGGTGCATGCCGGGCGGCAAGGTGGTGTTCTACACCGGCATATTGCCCATCACCCAGAACATTGACGGCCTTGCCGTGGTGATGGGGCACGAAGTGGCCCATGCCATAGCCCGTCATGGCAACGAACGCATGAGTCAGGGGCTTATGGTAGAGGCCGGGGGCATGGCCTTGGATGTGGCCCTGTCGCAGAAATCGGCACAGACCCGCAGTCTCTTTGCGCAGGCCTATGGATTGGGGGCAACTGTGGGCGCCATCCTGCCTTTCTCGCGGATGCATGAGAGCGAGGCCGACAAACTGGGCCTTGCTTTTGCCGCCATTGCGGGTTACAACGTGGACGAGGCAGCGCCTTTCTGGCAGCGTATGGCCAAGGTTGGTGGTGGCAGCCGTCCACCCGAATTCCTGAGCACCCATCCAGATCCACAGAGCCGCGCCAAGGATATCCTCGAATACCTGCCTACCGCCAAGGCCATTGGACGGAAGTATAAATTGGAGTGAACCATTGTATCGGATGCTGAACCGCATCCGGCCCACCTCAACGCAAACATACTTTTACCACTTTTGGCCTGCCATAAGCAGCCTAGCCATGAAGATAACTCTTACCCGCCTCAATGCCGATTACCACTTTGAGGCCACCAACGACAGCGGCAACACCATCCAGATGGACGGTTCGCCCGACATAGGCGGCCAGAACCTTGGCGCACGCCCCATGCAGGTGGTGCTGATGGCCTTGGCCGGATGCAGCAGCATCGATGTGGTGAGCATATTGCGCAAGATGAAGCAGGATGTGGCCTCGTTTGATGTGGAAGTGGAGGCCGAGCGCGAGAAGGACAAGGTGCCTTCGCTCTTCACAGACATCCACCTTCGTTTCGTTCTCACTGGCGAGCTTGATCCAGAAAAAGTGGGCCGTGCAGTACAGCTTTCTGCCGAAAAATATTGCTCCGTCTCCAAAATCCTCGAACCCACCGCCCGCATCACCTGGAGCCACGTGGTGAATGGTGTGGAGTATCAGGATTGAAGTTCTCCCGTCTCTCCCCTCCTTTCCCCGATGAAGAAAAAATTTGAAACAGCCGCCATCCGCACGCAGACCGAAAGGTCGCAGCAGCGGGAGCACAGTGTGCCGCTCTACCTCACGTCCAGTTTTGCGTTTGACGATGCGGAGCAGATGCGCGCCATGTTTGCCGATGAGCAGCCCGGCAACATCTACAGCCGTTTCACCAATCCGAATGTGGACGAATTCGTGGCCAAGATGTGCGCCCTCGAAGGTGCTGAGGCGGGCTATGCAACAGCCACGGGCATGGCCGCCATGTTTGCTGGCTTTGCGGCCTTGCTCAGCCAGGGCGACCACATCGTTTGCAGCCGTTCCATCTTCGGCTCGACCCACACGGTGCTGACCAAGATATTGCCACGCTTCGGCATAGCACACACCTATGTGGATGCCAACGCCCCCGAAACGTGGGAGCAGGCGATCGTGCCCTCCACGCGGATGCTGTTCATAGAAACACCGTCAAACCCCGGCCTCGACATCATAGACCTGGCATGGGCGGGTCAATTGGCCGATAAGCATGGGCTGATATTGCATGTGGACAACTGCTTTGCCACGCCCTATCTGCAAACACCCATTGCCTTCGGGGCCCATCTGGTGAGCCATTCGGGCACAAAGTGGATAGATGGTCAGGGCCGCGTGATGGGAGGTGTGCTGGTGGGCCAGCAGAAGCTCATCGACCAGATCTATGCCTTTTGCCGCAGCACCGGGCCTGCACTTTCGCCATTCAACGCATGGGTGCTGAGCAAAAGCCTAGAGACCCTTGCTGTGCGCATGGACCGCCATTGCGCCAATGCCCTTGCGCTCGCCACGCGATTGGAGCACCATGCACAGTTGCAGCAGGTGCGCTATCCCGGTCTGCCCTCGCACCCGCAGTTTGCCATTGCGCAGCAGCAGATGAAACAAGGTGGTGGGCTGCTCACCTTCGAACTGAAGGGCGGCATTGACCAAGGCAGGCGTTTTCTCGATGCGGTGCAATTGTGCTCACTCACGGCCAATCTGGGCGACACCCGCACCATAGTGACCCATCCGGCATCTACCACCCACGCCAAGCTGACAATGGCTGAGCGTCAGGCAGTGGGCATCACTCCGGGGCTGGTGCGTGTGTCTGTTGGGCTGGAGCATATTGCCGACATCATTGCCGACATCGAACAGGCGCTGGAGAAATAACGGATCAGCTGCTCAGCCGATAAGCGAGGCCACCTTGCGCAGCGCCAGTTCTTCGCCATCCCACACCGCATAGCTGGGGTCTTTGAACCACGCACCGAGGTTGATGTAGCGCGACCGCTCGCCTACCTTCAGGTCGAGCACCAGGTGGCGATGGCCGAAGATGAAATGGTCGAAATGCTCCTGTCGCAATACTTCGTGGCAATACTGCACCAGAAATTCCTTGTCTTCTCCTTGAAAGATCTCGTCAAGCGGGGCATTGGCCGCTCGGCTTCTTCCCGACCAGAAGGCCGCCAAGCGTTGCCCGATGTCGGGATGCAACCATCCGAAAATCCAGATGCATAGCGGATTGGCAAACACCCGTTTGATGAACT
>JBFYQB010000429.1:0-2560 GCA_041302955.1 Flavobacteriales bacterium | reverse complement strand
GGCCAAACGTAGGTCATACCATTTATCCTTTGGTCCTATGACAAGGTCCCACTGTTGCTCAGAAATGTCTTTGATGGCGGTCATACAGTGGCCTATTCACGTTCTTGGTTTATGCTGAAACCAGCACGCATCAGGTGCACTTTCCTGCTAAAATGAGCCAGATCGCTCTGTACCATTTCGGTTATCAATTCGTCCAACGAATAGCTGGGTTTCCATCCCAACTGTTGGTTGGCCTTGGTAGGGTCACCTATCAACAGGTCAACCTCGGTTGGTCGGTAATAGTTGGTGTCCACTTCCACAAGTACATCCCCTTTTTTCAAATGGGGCAGCTCAGAAGTGAGGGCAGCAATAACGCCCTTCTCATGTTCACCGGTTCCTTCAAATTCCAGAACGATTCCAGCCTCGGCAAAGGAACGTCTTACAAATTCACGAACACGCGTAGTAATGCCTGTAGCAATAACGAAATCGGAGGGCTCAGGCTGCTGTAATATCCGCCACATGGCCTCAACGTAGTCCTTGGCGTGGCCCCAATCACGTTGCGCATCAAGATTACCCAGATAAAGTTTGCTGTCAAGCCCCAATGCGATCTTAGCGGCTGCACGGGTGATCTTCCGTGTCACAAATGTTTCTCCCCGCAATGGGCTTTCATGATTGAACAGAATGCCATTACTGGCAAATAGCCCATACGCCTCACGGTAATTGACCGTTATCCAGTAGGCATAAAGCTTAGCAACACCATACGGTGAACGGGGATAGAAGGGAGTACGCTCACTTTGGGGTACCTCTTGCACCAATCCGTACAACTCAGATGTGGAGGCTTGATAGACCTTGGTCTTCTTGGTCAGGTCGAGCAACCGGATGGCCTCTAGGATGCGCAGCGCACCGAGGCCGTCCACATTGGCGGTATACTCGGGCTCATCAAAGCTCACCTTTACATGCGACATGGCACCGAGATTATAGATCTCATCGGGCTGCACCTCTTTGATGATGCGCGTTATGTTGAGGGAGTCACTGAGGTCACCGTAATGCAGGAACAGATTCACCTTCTCCTCATGAGGATCCATGTAGAGATGGTCGATGCGGTCTGTGTTGAGCAGCGAACTTCTCCTCTTGATGCCATGCACCTCATATCCCTTGGAAAGCAGCAGTTCTGCCAGGTAGGCACCATCCTGTCCTGTTATTCCCGTGATCAGCGCTTTCTTCATATGCTCTGTAAAGAGGTAGGGGTGCCTCAGAGTAATTGTGGTTCGTTGGCAAATGTAGCATTACTGCTAATCGAACGCGATGCACTTACGTACATGACTGGAATTATTTACGTGAAACGCGTAGCTATCAGGTGCATTTTAATACTCCCGATCACTTACGCTATACCAGTTTCCGGTCTGAACAATCTTTTGAGGATGGAATAGGTCATATAGAAGAACCTTTTCCATGCTACCATCGTGAATGTGGCAGCAAGTGGAATCTTCAGTGTATATTGAATAGCACGGCCCCATTGGCGATTATTAAGTGCCGATGAGGCCTTTCTGAAAATCAACTCATAGGAGTGCTTTTGAAGATGCGTTTCCCACTTAATGCGCAGGTCATGCGAATGCAGGAGCAGATCGCTGCCATGTAAAAGCCATTGCTTCTTTATCTCAGTTACAATTTCCGGTATGAAGTATTTAATGTCCGCTTGATTTTTGAGATGCGTTTGATTCGGATGGGTGGTGTAATTGTAACAGTAGGTCGGGATATTCAAACCTTTAGATGATAATGCCATATGGAATAACCAATGTTGGTCTTCGCCACCAATTCGATCAAAGAATGGATGATAGCCACCAATTTCAATAAGTAGAGAAGAGCGCAGAAGCAGTGTGGCACAACACACCTTTGGATAATACGATGGATCTATAGCAATTCGGTTGAGGTCCACTGTGTCCGCATGCCTTGAGATGATGATTCCATATGGGTCAGTTTTTAGGAAATCAGTTGTCACAAAACCCAGATCACTGTCTTCTCTCAAAGCGGCTATGCATAATGCAAACCGTTCAGGAATGCAGGTGTCGTCTGCATCTAGAAAAGTGACAAGGTCACCCTTTACCTCTTTGAATAGGCGATTACATGCCTTAAGGTAGCCCTCGTTATGAGGGTTAGAGAATTTCCTGACCCGTACATCAGCAATCTCTTGGATGATATCAGTGGTCCGGTCTGTGCTGCCATCGTCCAGCAGCAACAGTTCCCAATTGGTATGTGTTTGATTCAGAATGCTGTTCAGTGCATTCTTTAAAAATGGAGCGGCATTGTAAGCAGGCATAAGTACACTTACCAACGGGTTGTCGGGAAGCGGGGCGAATAGCATGTGGGTTGTGGAATTACCGCTCATGCGGTGAAGCGCAGATTAAGGAGGCGAAGTTCCCACAAAATTCGATTCCAAGCCGAGTGAAGTCCTTGTTCATTTACCACGTGAAGCAGACAGGAAAGGCTTTTGCGATTCCGTTCCATCAGCATTTTTGACAGCAACGGGTAGCAGATGTGTGCCTGTAGCAGATTGAAATTCAGTTCCGGTCTGTGCTTGAAG
>JBFYQB010000428.1:0-19400 GCA_041302955.1 Flavobacteriales bacterium | reverse complement strand
TCTCTACCTCTTTGGTTTTCGATTTCTCTGCCGCAGCTACGGAATCCGATTTTCCATTTTCACTTTTCCCCTTCTCCTCTTTCAGCAATTCAGAGATATCCTCTCCTTTCTCGCCAAGGATGGCCAGAATGCTGTCAACGGCTGCTGTCTTGCCTTTCGCCACACCGATATGGAGCAGCACACCGTCCTGAAACGACTCAAACTCCATCGTGGCCTTGTCTGATTCTATCTCGGCCAGTACTTCACCATTTTTCACTGTGTCGCCCACCTTCTTGTGCCATTCGGCCACCACGCCCTCGGTCATGGTGTCGCTCAATTTGGGCATTCTTACAATTTCGGCCATTTGAATTGAATTAGCGAATGAGTCAATATGCGATTAAGCGAATCCGTAGCAGATTAATCCATTATAAATGGATAATCCGCCTGCGTGTAAACATTCTCGTAGAGGTCTTTTCCCTCTGGAAATGGCGATTCTTCACTGAATTTCACTGTTTCCTCCACGGCTTCTTTCACTTCGAGGTTTATCTTTTCAAGCTCGGCATCAGTGACATATTTCTTCTCGCGGATGTGGTTGAGCACCACTTGGATCGGATCCTGATTACGGTATTCCTCCACTTCTTCCTTCGTGCGATACTTGGCGGGGTCGCTCATGCTGTGGCCCTTGTAGCGGTAGGTCTTCATCTCCAGCAGGGTAGGGCCATCGCCTTTGCGGGCTCGGTCTGCGGCCGTTTTAATTGCCTCATACACGTCCTCCACCTTCATGCCGTTCACCGCCTCGCTGGGCATTTCGTAGGCGTGGCCCAATTTGTAGAGGTCTTTCACATTGCTGGTGCGCGCCACGCTGGTGCCCATCGCATAATTGTTGTTCTCGATGATGAAGATAACAGGCAGTTTCCACGTCATGGCCATGTTCAGTGCTTCGTGGAATGCTCCCTGCCGTACTGCGCCATCGCCCATGTAGCACAGCGTTACGAACATGTCTCCTCGGTACTTGTCCGCGAAAGCGATGCCCGCTCCGAGCGGAATCTGACCGCCCACAATACCGTGCCCTCCGAAGAAATGATGCTCTTTGCTGAACATGTGCATGGATCCTCCCTTACCCTTCACGCAGCCAGTGACCTTGCCATAGAGCTCGGCCATTACCTCCTTGGCGGGCACACCCAAAGCGATAGGATGCACGTGGTCGCGATAGGCCGTTATCATCTTGTCGCCTTTCACCATGGCTTCCACACTGCCCGCTACTACGGCCTCCTGACCGATGTAGAGATGGCAGAAGCCCCGTATCTTCTGTTGGATGTAAAGCTGTCCTGCGCGCTCCTCAAACTTGCGCCACAAGAGCATATCGCGGTACCATTTCAGGTAGGTCTCCTTTCCGAACTTCTTCGCTGCCATGGATTGTGGTTTGGATGCAAAGGTAAGCGGGGAGAGGTTTAAGGTTTCATGTTCTAAGACCTGTCGCTGAAAATGGGGCTGCTCAATGGGCAATCACGCCACTATTTTCACCTTCGCCATCCCAATTTTCACCAATTACCCTTTCAAGCCATCGGCATTGAAGGCGAAGGGAAGCAACGCACTTACATCTTCAAAAACCCAGACAGTATCACCTGTACCAGATAAGATGATGCGCATGGGCGACTGCTGACGGTGGCGATATTCCATCAGCACCTGACGGCAACTACCACAAGGTGATAATGGTTCAATGACATCAAATTTCTTTGTCGAAACAGCAATGGCCATAGCCTCCACCGTCATGCCCGGATATTGAGCTGAGGCCGCAAAAATCGCCACCCTTTCAGCGCAAAGTCCAGAAGGATAGGCCGCATTCTCCTGATTGGATCCCTCGACAACTTTACCATTTGCCAAACGCAATGCTGCCCCGACATGAAATTGTGAATATGGAGCATACGCGTTGGTGGTCATGGTCTTGGCAGCCTCCAAGAGGGTGCGGTCGGCTACTGACAGCTCATCAAGTTGATAAGCGATCCCCGAAATGGTAAACGAGAAAGAGTCCATATCAGGTTGTGTGAATCAACACCGTGCAATAGGCCGAAACGCCCTCCTCTCTTCCCACGAAACCAAGTTTTTCGGTCGTAGTGGCTTTAACGCTGATATCGCCCGGATCAATTCCCATCACCTCGGCCAACACGAGTTTCATTTCAGGGATGTACGGGTTGATCTTGGGGCGTTGTAGGCAGATGGTGCTATCTATGTTGCCGATCTCGTAGCCTTTGGCACGGATCAATTTCATCACATCGCGCAGCAAGATCTTGCTGTCTATGCCTTTGTAATCCGCACTGGTATCTGGGAAATGAAAACCGATGTCGCGCAGGTCAGCAGCACCAAGTAGTGCATCGCAGATTACATGGATGAGCACATCGGCATCCGAGTGGCCTACTGCGCCATGTGTATGTGGAATCAGAATACCTCCGAGCCAGAACTCCGTGCCCTCGGCAAGTTGGTGAACGTCATAGCCGAAGCCTACTCTTATATGCATTGTTGTCGGCTCCTTTGAAGTCTTGAATATGCGGTTACTCGATGATATTCCGCAATCGTTTCTCAAATTGAATTCAGTCTCTCCTTATTCGGCCGGAGTTTCCTTGTCTTTTTCTTGTTTCTTGAGGGCAGCGAAATCAAAGGTCAAAGTGAATCTCAGTGTGTTCTCCAGCGGATGACGTTGTTGAGTAGTTATCAAGTAGGCAAAATCAAGACCAAATACATTATAGCGTATACCTGCTCCGATGGTCACATATTGGCGATTGCCTTTTATTGCATCCTCATGAAAATAGCCCGCACGGATAGCGAACAGTTTTCTGTACCAATATTCCATGCCTACAGAAATCTGAATCTCCTTGAATTCTTCTTCAGCGCCTCCAGGGGCATCTCCAAAGGATTGGAATAGACCTTCTGGCACACTTACATTAGGGTCTTTTCCTGCAGATATGATTCTTCCACCATTCGCGTCAAGCGAATCAACCTGCGTGAATTCTCCTTGTGCGTTTATTGTTTTTAGATAGCGGGGTGGTGTTGGCACCAAAAGCTTGTTCAGATCCAAATAGACGCCAAGCGAGTTGTATTCGTCAAAGAACATCCGGAAACCTGCACCTAACCGCAGATTCATAGGGATGAAATCCTCATCGGTGGTGTTGGTGTAGCTCATTTTTGAGCCTATATTGGAAAAGGCAAGTCCAGCGGTAATGATGGTCTTCTTTTTGGCAACCTTTACTGTGGTGTTCTGATAATAGAAGCCGAGGTCCGCTGCTGCCGCCATGCCTGGACGCGTATCAGCTCCACCCACATTGATGCCGCCAGTAAGGTTTGAATATACGTAGCGTAAAGCCAATCCGCCCGAAAATCCTTTGGCAAGTACGCGCGAATATGCAAGGTCAATTGCGAATTCGTTCGGATTGAAATTGCCTATGGTATTGCCGTTCTGATCGGTGAAAGTGATGTCTCCCAACGAGAAGTAACGAAGCGAACCGGCCAATGTCTGAAGGCCTTTCTTGCCGATTTTACCATAGCCTGATACATAGGCCAGATTAATGTCTGGCACCAAGGCGCGAAGCCATGGAGTGTAGGATACGGCAAACCCCATCTTGTTATCCACAAAGGCCAATTTTCCCGGATTCCAATGGATGGAAGCCCCATCAGGGCTGGTGGCAACGCCAACATCGCCCATTGCCCCTGCGCGGGCATCTGGCGATATCATTAAAAATGGCACAGCAGTAGTGATGGTGTTCAACTGCAATGTCTGGTCTTCGCCATCGCCATCAACAAAGCCTTGCGCTTTGGTCGAGGAATGAGAAACAACGGCAATCATGGCCGCAAGGCCTACTGATCGGAATCTGAACATCCTGAAATTTTTAAGGGCTGCAAATATAGCCATGTTGTAAAGTAGTAATCTGATGATTGCTCAAGCCTTTTGGCAAGCGTCATTAACGCTGAAATCGGAAGAATATTGTGTATTGTGAAAAATAATTTTCTCTGACGCTCTTTTCAACGTAGCACAACTAGTTTTTCGATCTGTTCTGCCTTCTGCCCATCGGGCGAAGTCACCTTGAGGTTGTAAACATAGACGCCTCGACCTATCTTCTGACCATGGTCGTCAAGTCCGTCCCATGAGATGGGTTCACCTCTATAGCCGTCTGTGGTCACAGTTTGCTGGATTGTTTTTACTAGTTTGCCAGAAACAGTGAACACCTGTACCATTACATCCAGGCTATTGCACGGCTGGTTGTGTTCAAACATGAACTGTGTATGTGTGGTAAATGGATTGGGATAGTTGAGCACATGTTCCAAGGCCAGTTCTGCCGATTCTGCCACGACAAACTCCGTGTAGGCCTCCGAGCTGTTGTTGTGCACATCCCACACCTTGAAACGGATGTTGTGGTTGCCTTCGCTCAATTGATTGAACTGATATGCCACTCTACCACTTTGATAACTGTCCAGGTCGGCCTGATAATAGTCGTTCATAACGATGGTGGCATTGCTATTGCCATTGTGAATACCTGCAATATCATGCCCAATGCCACTTCCAACAGTATTAATGCCGCTGCTGTCGCGCAGAATAGCTATCATCGTTGGGTTTTCATCTGTAGTTCCGCCAAAGGCGAATGCTTCATCATTCATAAAGAGTTTTATTTCTGGTCCACGTGCATCTGTGATGGCATTATTTGATGAGCCACCAATGACGAAGTCTTCAAAATGCCCGCTTGCATTGATGCCATTACCTTCGGCATAGTAGCTTATTCTGCCTATGCCGTAATTATAGGCGATATCTTTTGGAACCATGAACGTGAACGTGAACTCGCCATTCACTACGCTCGCTTTACCCTTATATAATATGTTGTTCTGAAGTTGGAAGGTGCGCACAATGGATCCAGGGTCATTCGCTAACGTGGTGATGGTCGATGCTTTGTCAAACACTGTTGGATAAATAATACCGTTGAATGTGTTCATCGGCTGCCCATTCCGTTGTTGCAATCTGCCCGTCACTGTCACCAACTGCAAAGCGTTCAACGTATCAACATAGTTCTGCACTGAAGCACCATTTATTGTTGCGGTGATAACATTTTCAAGCGGATAGCTCAGTCTTTGAGCAGGGTCGCCAAGCAGGACAAAGTTCCTGTTGTTGACGCCTCCACCACTGGCAACTTTGGTCATTCGGATCACATCTCCCATCGTTGGCTCTCCCCATGGCTGCTCTTCTAACAGTTTTTTATAGAAATTGAGATTGAGAGTGAAGTTTGGCGCAGAATATACCAGTCGAGTAGTTGTGAATAGAGCTATTGCACCACCGGCTGGTGTAAGCAGACAAAGTTCTCCAGCAGAAACCCTGTCCGGGTCATCATGACGCGAGAATTCGCAAGTGGCGGTTACAAATGCAGTCAGATTGTTCGTGTTTGTCCAACCAGCAATATCTGAAAGTCCTAGAGCGCGTTCGTGCGAAAGACCTACTTCCCCACCATGGCCAGTGTAGTTTAGTATCAGTAACCCACGATTTATCTCATTATTGATGTCTCGGGTCACCTCTGGATAACGCTGTCCTCCTGGAGTCGACTGCTGTATGTATGCATCGAAATAGATTTTGGAGATATTGAAATCGCGATAGGTCGTATCCACATACACCGCTAACTGATCTGCCTGATTGATGTGTGTGTTACCGTCTTCATCATCGCCAACAAAGCAGATACGATTGCGCCAATCGGGCGAAATGGTAGAACTTGCCCCACCGCAGCATCCATTAGAATTAGTTGCATCCGCAATGCTGAGTTCATCATACCTGATTATTTTATCGACCACTGCTGTGGCCTCTTCTAATTCATCTACTGGAAACCTACCGATACCGATGTCCAAAGCGTCATTATCACTCGGATTCCAGCGTCCTTCATTTGGGTCCAGCATTCCGAAATAATCATCGGATACAAAACTGGTGGTGGGTTGAAGTGATTCTTCTGATTGATAGGACAGAACATAATTGGTGTTTTCAGGCATGCGGTCCTTGTAATCATAAGATGCATCACCGAACAAAAGAAGATAGCGCGGCATATCCTGCCAATCGTTACTCCGCTGATAGAACATCCGCATCATGTCACGTATTGCAGTCACATCCTGTGCGCCAGAACTGAATTCGTTGAATACTTGCTGTGGAGTCACAACGTGCACGCTAAGTGGATTGTCCTCTTTCGATCGATGGAAATCAGCCAATCTATTTGCCTCACTTAAGAATTTGGGATGTGATACGATCACCATATCCGCTTGACTCAATCCATGAAGATTCTGGTTTTCCACTCGGCCAATGGGCTCAACCGAATTATAACTCGAGCCATTGAATGCGATGAATTGACGCAGTGAATCCGTTGCAATTTTGAAAGTGGCCGAATTTCCGCTAGTGCTCAGCGCAACCTGTCTCACATTCGTAGGGTCGGTGGTTTCCCAGACTCGAATCGCACTGGTGGCGTTTCCTAATGAGAATTCAGCAATGTTTCCCATGCCTATGGAGCCAGTATCACGGAAGGTCATTTGAGCACCTGCCATCCGAAGGTCGTGAGAACTGATAAGTGTGATATGATCGAGCCAACCCTGAGCGTTAGGATTTCCTCCTTTTGAAAAGGTAAGGCTGATATTGGTGTTGCCCGAGCCCAACTGAACAGGCACACAGAAAAATTCATCCTCCGCATTCTTATTATATCCGCCCGATACTGCAGGGACACTTACAGAACCTACTGAAGTGTTATTCACCTTCATGCTGAATGAGGTGGAAGACGTAAAAGATTTGGCGAATACTCGAGCGGCAACATGGGCCTGAGTTCCACCTCGAACGTTAGCAAGGCCAAAATCAAAATCATACGTGTTCTGCAAGTCGAAAAGCTCTCCCAACCACAATCGCCCTGATTTAATAAGGTTGCTGGCATCAGACTCATGAAATTGAAGATTCACAAAGGAATTTACAGCGTGAGAGACCAATCCTGAAGGTGCGGGTTGAACGGATATCCGCGGTGCTACACCACGGTCAGCAGTGATGAAATAATAGGCCTTCTCATCATATATATTATATAGGTGTTTGAAGTTGCCACAAATGGCCTCATCATATATCCATTGATGAGGCCCTTTTCCGTAAAAGAGGATGTGATCGCCTGGGTCAAAACTGCCATCGGACTCTCCTACCACTTCAATTGGATTCTGAACCAGATCATCATGCCTGAATGAAGAGTTGGGCTGAGGGAGCATTCCTCCACCATTTCCAAATACCGAGAGTCTCCTTGGGTCTACAGCATCTACATTCATGCCCATTTGCTGAAGTTCTTCATAAGTGACCTTATATATCCCATCCTGGGTCACAGCTACCTTGAACCATTCACCACCTGCAAGCTGTGATGTACTGATAAATCCACTTGGATTTGCTGCCCGCGTGGCTATGTTCCGAACTTCTTGAATGACCAATTTAAAAGCCACTAGTTTTTCAATCTGGCCATTTGATGGGTTTTTTCGAAGTGGCACGAATGATATCTGCGCAAACGTTTGTTTCCGTTCCTGATAGGTTCTTACCTGTATCCCTATGTCATTTGTGATGTCTGCGGCTCCTAAAGCCATGCGTTCATCTGCCGTCAACACTTCAAATCGCGTTAATTCCAGCGAGGCTTTAAGGGTGTTTCCATTTCCTATACGAACGTTTTTCAGCACAGAGGGAAGTGATTCGGCTCCATCAAACGTTGCTCCTTCGAACATTAGAAAGCTCTTTGTAGAACCATCAAAGCCTGTTTCTTTTGCTGGAGAGCTCCAATTCAGCCGCTCTAAATCGGGGTCAACTGACAATTGAGAAGCTGACCTGCTAGTTTGACGAATTTGACCATGCACATATAAAGTGCTGACAGACAGCATTGTGAGCGCGGCTGTGGACGCAAATAATCTGATTGAACGCTTCATGAACTTTCGCTTTTGAATGGTTTAACTACAAAAATATTTGAGGACAGTAAATATTCTCCAACTATCCACGTTCTTAGCGCAAAGGTCTGAACCCCGAACTATTTAGAACAGTGTAATAACGGATTGGTTGCCTAAATATTGCGAAGTCTCAAACATTTTTCATCTACTTTGTTTCATCTGTTGTAAAAGGGAATAATTTGTATCATTGTCCTTCATTTTTCAGACACTACTTCATGCTGAAGAGGTACTTCATTGCCTTGTTGATGGTCGTAGCAGGGATGGGTTGGGCGAATGATGTTGCCGCACAGGATCCTCAGTTCACGCAGTTCTACGCTAACCCGTTGTACTTGAATCCGGCATTTGCCGGTGCCAAGCGCTGTCCGCGGGTCAATATGAACTACAGGAACCAATGGCCTGCCATTTCTGGTACGTTCGTAACGTATAACGCTTCCTTTGATATGCATATTGATGCACTTCATGGTGGTATAGGTGCTTATTTCATGGCTGATAGGGCTGGTGAAGGAACGCTCAACACTTTTGAAGGTAGTTTGATGTATGCCTATCATTTGAATGTGACACGTAAATTCTCACTTCGTTTTGGGGCTCAGGCCAGTGTGATGCAGCGCAGTATAGATTGGAGTAGGCTGACATTTGGAGATATGATAGACCCGCGTTATGGGTTCGTTTATCAGACCCAAGAGGTTCAGCCAACCGAAAGTACCATTTTTGCTGACTTCTCAGCAGGCTTTGTTGGCTATTCAGACTGGTACTACTTTGGTTTTGCCGCTCACCACCTTACTCAACCAGATGAAGGATTTGCGGGAGTAAGTAAGCTTCCAATTAAATGGACCGGTCATGCTGGCGTGAATATCACATTTGGAAAGTCAAAGGTTCGCCCTTGGGTTGTTTCTCCCAATATTCTCTATCAGCACCAACAGGACTTTCAACAATTGAACTATGGTTTCTATCTTTCTAAATCTGGAGTAGTTGGAGGACTTTGGTTTAGACAGAGCTTTTCCAATCCAGATGCATTCATCTTTTTGCTGGGTTATCAGCAGGGAGCATTCAAGTTCGGGTATAGTTATGATGTAACTGTTTCCTCGCTTTCGAATGCAACAGCTGGATCTCACGAGTTGTCTTTGGGTCTTCAATTCCAGTGTAGGAAGCCGAAGAAAAAGTTCCGTGCAATAAACTGCCCATCCTTTTAAGGCAATATTGTAACCAGAATCGCGTTATAGCGTTCAAGCATTTCCGAAAAACTTTCGCCATGAAAACGAACAGATTCAATGGACTAGCTGCTTTTGGCCTGTTGGCTGTTGCGGCTACTACCTTTAGTTCTTGTCAAAAAGACAGGTCTGCAACTACTGGGTGGAACCAAAACGACCCTAAGAATGGAGGTTTTGAGGTGCCCGCGTGGGAAGGCCAAGAGACGGGGCCGGGACTGGTGTTCATACAAGGCGGTACGTTTACCATGGGTAGAGTGGAACAGGACGTACGCTATGATTGGGATAATATTCCAAGACGTGCGACTGTTTCATCCTTTTATATGGATGAAACCGAAGTTGCAAACGTAGATTACCGCGAGTACCTGTTTTGGACATCGAGAGTTTTTTCTGCTAGTTATCCAGAGGTATATAAGCGGGCGTTGCCTGATACTTTGGTTTGGAGAAGCAAGTTGGGTTTCAATGAGCCCTATGTCGAATTATATCTAAGACATCCAGCATACAACTATTATCCAGTTGTTGGAGTGAATTGGCTTCAAGCTACAGATTACTGTGCATGGAGAACAGACCGTGTGAACGAGATGATTCTTATTAGAGAGGGGATTCTAAACACGAACCCTAATCAGGTAGATGAGGACAATTTTAATACTGATGCATATCTAGCTGGTCAATATGAAGGACTAGTGAAATCCGATCTTATCGACCTTGATCCGAATAAGGACACTCGTAAAGTGCGCATAGAGGATGGGATTCTTTTACCTCGATATCGCCTGCCTACCGAAGCAGAATGGGAGTTTGCAGCAATGGGATTAATTGGCAACACTGTTTTTGAACGCATCACTGAACGTAGATTGTATCCATGGAATGGTGCGTACATGCGCAATGCTGACGACAAGTTCAAGGGTGAGATGATGGCCAACTTCAAACGTGGCAAAGGTGATAACATGGGCGTTGCAGGTAATTTGAATGACCGCGCAGATATTCCTACCGATGTTCATTCATACTGGCCGAATGATTACGGTCTATATTGTATGGCCGGTAATGTCAATGAATGGGTCATGGATGTTTATCGTCCGTTGAGCATGGAGGATGTGGATGATTTTCGTAATTTCCGTGGTAATGTGTACAAAACTCAATTGCGCGAAGAGGAAGGTGAGATTGCAGAAAAGGATAGTCTTGGTCGTGTAATTTGGAGAGAAGTTACTGAGGAAGAGAATACCCAGCGGAGGAATTACAAGAAGTCTGATAATATCAACTTCTTGGATGGTGACTATGCATCTTCACTTTACTTCAGTAATGACGAATATCGTGAAGGTGAAAAAGCTGGAAAGAGGATGTATGATTGGGGTGTGACAACTTTGATTAACGATAAGGCATATGTCTATAAAGGCGGATCTTGGAAAGACCGTGCCTATTGGTTGGTTCCGGGCACAAGAAGGTATCTGGATCAACAACAATCAACGGACGACATTGGTTTCCGTTGTGCGATGACCAGAGTAGGCGAGCAATAATTATTCAATCGAACAGCAAAGACCCTGACCGCGCCATTTAGGTGCAGTCAGGGTTTCTTCATTTAATTAACATGACCATAAGGGAACTCTACGAATTGTTTAAGAAGCATCCGTTGGTGTGCACAGACAGCCGAAAAATTGAGCCCGGCTGTATCTACATAGCTTTGAAAGGGGGCAATTTTGATGGCAATGATTTTGCTTTTGCTGCCTTGGAGGAAGGAGCTGCATTTGCTGTTGTTGACGATGTCACCTTGCGCAAAGACGAAAGACTAATCGTGATGAACGATGGTCTGAAAACCTTGCAGCAGTTGGCCAGATTTCATCGAGATCAGTTTAACATTCCAGTTATCGGTGTGACGGGGTCGAATGGAAAGACCACTACAAAGGAGTTGATGCACGCTGTATTGTCGCAACGCTTTCGGGTATTGGCCACTAAAGGGAATCTGAACAATCACATTGGTGTGCCGCTTACCTTGTTTGAATTGTCTGATGTGCATGATATTGCAATCATTGAGATGGGCGCAAGTCATCCTGGTGATATTGATGAGCTATGTAACATCGCAAATCCCAATTTTGGTTTGATAACCAATGTGGGTAAAGCTCATATGGAAACCATGGGAGGGATTGATGGTGTATTTAGGACCAAAACAGAACTTTTCAGGTATGTGACATCAAATAATGGGATGTTGTTTGTGCATTCATGTGACCAAGGATTAGTAAATGCCGCCAAGAACGTAAAGTCAATTCATTATGGGACAATGACCACGGATGATGTGAGTGGCAGAATCATAAGAGACGGAAATTTTGTTTCCGTACAATGGCGCAGAGACACGCAGTTGGAATGGGACAGTTTGCCTGTGGTAAAGACAAATCTGACAGGTACCTACAACCTTCCCAATATCATGGCTGCCGTAGCTGTAGGTGTTCACTTTGGACTTTCAGATATAGAGATTGCAAAAGGCCTAACTGGCTACGAACCATCAAACAATCGATCAGAGGTCCGGAGGGCGGGGTCTAATCTGCTGATCTTAGATGCTTACAATGCTAATCCCAGTAGCATGGATGCAGCACTCAGTAATCTGTTGGCAGTGGATGGGAGCAGAAAGTCAGTAATTCTTGGCGAAATGCTTGAGGTGGGTACAACAAGCCGTGATGAGCATTGGACAGTCTGCCAGCGATTGGGAACATTGGGACTTACTACGGTCTGCCTTGTTGGTAGAGAGTTCTATGCTTTAAAAGATGATTTTAGAGGGTTCAATTT
The DNA here is from genome assembly GCA_041302955.1 of Flavobacteriales bacterium. Lineage (GTDB taxonomy): Bacteria > Bacteroidota > Bacteroidia > UBA10329 > UBA10329 > UBA10329. Next base: position 7,482 of record JBFYQB010000428.1, on the reverse strand, counting down.
TTTCGTGGATGTTGATGAACTTATTGAATGGTTACCTATGAATCCCTTGGCTGATGAAGTAATATTGATAAAAGGGTCTAGAGGAAATAAGTTGGAAAAGGCGGCAGCACTCTTGTTAACGGAATTAAATTGATAGATAAGAGGCCAAAAAAAAGGCCTCATTATGAAGCCTTTTTGATTGCAATACCCTGATTGAATAAGGTCTACTTATTTGGTGACTGCTCGAGAAATCACAATCTTTTGCACCTCAGAAGTGCCCTCGTAAATCTGCGTGATCTTTGCATCGCGCATCAGTCGCTCCACGTGATACTCCTTTACAAAGCCATATCCACCGTGCACTTGCACAGCTTCGATGGTCGTCTCCATTGCCACTTTGGAAGCATAAAGCTTTGCCATGGCGCTAGATGTATCGTAGTTGCGGCCCGCATCCTTCTCCCAAGCAGCTTTGAACACAAGAAGTCGCGCAGCCTCAATGTTAGTTGCCATGTCTGCCAGTTTGAACTGGATGGCCTGATGCTCTGATATCGGCACACCGAACGCCTTCCGCTCTTTGGAGTATGCAAGGGCAAGTTCGTAGGCACCTTGAGCAATTCCCAACGCTTGTGCAGCAATACCGATACGACCTCCTGAAAGCGTCATCATGGCGAATTTGAACCCGAATCCATCCTCACCGATCCGATTCTCTTTCGGCACTTTAACATCTTGGAACATCAACGAATGCGTGTCTGAAGAGCGGATGCCAAGTTTGTTCTCCTTAGCACCCACAGTGAATCCAGGCATGCCTTTTTCAACGATAAGCACATTGATGCCCTTGTGTTTTTTCGATTCGTCTGTTTGGGCAATAACGAGATAGGTGGAAGCATTGCCTCCGTTAGTTATCCAGTTCTTTGTGCCGTTCAACAGATAATGGTCGCCCATGTCGATGGCTGTTGTGCGCTGCGAAGTGGCATCGCTGCCTGCCTCTGGTTCTGACAAAGCAAATGCTCCGATCTTCTCGCCTTTTGCCAATGGCACCAAGTATTTCTGCTTCTGTTCTTCGGTGCCGTATTTCTCCAATCCCCAGTTCACTAGCGAATTGCACACACTCATGCATACAGAGGCCGAGTTGTCAATCTTGGAAAGTTCCTCCATTGCCAAAACATAGGCGATGGTGTCCATGCCGCTTCCGCCATATTTCGGATCTACCATAAGACCTAAGAAACCGAGTTCGCCCATTTTCTTCACTTGAGCATGAGGAAACTCCATTTTCTCATCGCGCTCAATCACTCCGGGCAGCAGTTCGCTCTGGGCGAAGTCGCGTGCAGCCTTTTGAATCATCAGGTGTTCCTCGTTCAGAATTACGTCCATGGTCGGTTTGTTTGAGCGCCAAAAGTAACCGTAGCAGTTGAAAGAGGGAGGTCAATGAATAGTAGTTTTCAGTGGTTGACCATAAGATTCCATTTTCCGCATGGCAGCTATGGATTTGACCGATATAAACGAAACCTTCCCGTCTATTTCCGTTTAAAGCCCTAAAATTGCAAATAGCGGATGAGTGGGATATTAGATTTAGAGAAATTCCTCGACACGGAAGGTTTAACTAGAGGCCGATTTGATGCCCTGATTCGCTTGAAAATCGCCCTGAAAGGCACGGATTTCATTCGGTCTAAGAATATCTGTTTGGAAGCCATGGAGATTGCTTCGTTGCTTCAAAATCCTTTGCTTGAGGCCACGGCACAGCGTCATTTGGCGAACGTTCATTGGCGAATGGGGGATAATCTGGCAGCTCAAGAATTGTTTGTCAAATGCTTGAAAGCCTTTCAAGAGCTCAGAAATGATGAAGGTATTGCCCACGCTTATACTGGATTGGGTATTGTGCATGGTACCTTGAAGGACGCTGCCAATGCACTCCATTTCTTTGAAAAGGCGTTGGCACATGCCAAACTTGTGAATGATGAGATAATGCTTGCCCACATTTATGGCAACATCGGAAACATTCACCGCTTGTTGGAGGATTATATCTCTGCTTTGCGCTATTTCGCCAAGGCACTTGCCATGTATCGCGAGCTGGACGAAGACGGAAAGCACGGGGTTTCTAACATGCTCAACTCCATTGCGGGTGTGTTGGTGTATCAGAAGGAGTATGACAATGCGATCAAGCACCTGGAAGAGGCTCTGCGTTTAGATGAAGAAATTGATGACAAACGAGGCAGAGCTGTTTGGCTCATGAATTTGGGTATCACCTATTTTAAGGCAGGGAACAACGAGAAGGCGCTCGAATATTTGCACAGGTCACTTGAACACGACAGTAGCCGCAATGCTGGCGCCTATCTCTATATGGCACACGAACAACTGTCGTTGGTCTATATGGCCATGGGAGACACTCGAAAGTCCATGGAGCACATGGAGCTCTATAATAATTTTCATGTGGAGGAGAACAGGATGGAGTTGAATCGCAATGCCCGAAAGATCATCTGAAGTGAAGCAGACCACTTCGGCCATCGGTGCTATGTCGGGCACATCGCTTGACGGGCTGGATCTGGCTTATTGTCGGTTCACTAAAGAGGGTCAATGGTCGTTTGTTGTAGATAAGGCGGTCTGTATTCCTTATTCACAGGAATGGAAAGCGCGACTCAGACAGGCACATCTGCTTAACGGAAAGGAGCTCACCGCGTTGGATGCAGATTTCGGTCAATACATCGGTTTGGCAATAGCATCCTTTATAAGTGAGAAGGAGATAGCTGCACCTGACATTATCGCTTCACACGGCCATACCGTGTTCCATTCACCTAAGGATAGCTATACGTTGCAGATCGGTTCGGGAGCGCACATTGCGGCCACCACTGGAATTACCACGGTCAATGATTTCCGTTCTATGGATGTGGCGTTGGGCGGACAGGGTGCTCCGTTGGTGCCAATTGGCGATGCACTTCTTTTCGGGCAATATGCCGCATGTCTCAACCTCGGAGGGTTTTCAAACATCAGTTTTGAGAAGGATGGAAATAGGGTGGCATTTGATATCTGCCCCGTTAACATTGTCATGAACCCTGTGGCCGAAAAGTTGGGAGCGGAATATGACCGTGATGGCGCGTTCGCAGCTTCGGGACATATTCTTTCAAAGTTGCTACAAGATCTGAACGCATTGGCGGTTTATCACTCCAATGAGCGGCCATCATTGTCGCGCGAGTGGTTGGAGCTGGAAATACTCCCATTATTAAAGGACGCAGAAAAGCCACACGATGTATTGCGTACCCTGAGCGAGCATGCCGCCTTGCAGATGGCTCATGTGCTGAATGCTGAAGTGGGCCAAGGCCAAGTTCTGGTGACCGGTGGCGGTGCCTACAATCGTTTTTTGGTGGAGCGATTGCAGCAGCTTACCGATGTGAAAGTAGTAGTGCCCGATTCAGTGACAGTAGAATTCAAAGAGGCATTGGTGTTTGCTTTTCTGGGCGTTTTGAGAATGCGTGGCGAAGTGAATGTGTTGAAGGAAGTCACGGGTTCGGTGCGCGATTCGTGTTCTGGCGCGGTGCATTTTTCGTTTCCGTTTGGCAGTCGCCTTTAATTCTACATTTGCCCGCGTTTTCAATTAATGCCCCCGCCAGTTCAATGCTCGATCTGCTACAGAAGTACGAAGAGAAGGAGCCTGAGATCGTGTTCGAATGGCACGACCCCGAAACAGAGGCCGAAGGTTGGGTGGTCATCAACTCATTGCGCGGAGGGGCGGCTGGCGGTGGAACCCGCATGCGCGTTGGCCTCGACAAGCGTGAGGTGGTATCCTTGGCCAAGACGATGGAGATCAAATTCACCGTCAGTGGGCCAGCCATAGGAGGCGCTAAGTCAGGCATCAATTTCGACCCGAAAGACCCCCGCAAACGTGGTGTGTTGGAACGCTGGTACAAGGCCGTGTCTCCACTTTTGAAGAACTACTACGGCACGGGTGGCGATATGAATGTGGACGAGATACACGAGGTCATTCCCATCACGGAGGAATACGGCATCTGGCATCCGCAGGAAGGCATTGTGAACGGCCATTTTCTCCCCACAGAAGCACAGAAGATCCACAAGATCGGGCAGTTGCGGGCAGGTGTTTCCAAGCTGTTGGAAGACTCGCGCTATTTCCCTGATTCGGATGAGAAGTACCGTGTGGCCGATATGATCACCGGGTATGGTGTGAGCGAATCGGTGCGGCATTTCTACGCCATCTTTAAGAAAGAAGACCTGCGGGGTAAGCGCATCACGGTGCAAGGCTGGGGCAATGTGGCCTCGGCTGCTGCGCTCTATCTGGCACAGGCCGGAGCCCTGATCGTTGGCATTATCGACAAGGATGGCGGCCTGCTTTCTGACGAAGGATTTGATCTGGATGCGGTGCGCAACCTTTATGTGCATCACAAACAGGGTAACAGCCTTGTGCATCCCGACATGCTTTCGTTCGCAGAGGTGAATACGCGCATCTGGGACATGAAGGCCGATGTGTTCATCCCTGCGGCAGGTTCGCGCCTCATCACCGAAGACCAAGTGGACCGTATGATAGCAGCCGGAGTGAGCGTTATCAGCAGTGGTGCCAATGTGCCCTTTGCCGACAAGGAGATCTTCTACGGCAAGATAATGGCCAAGGCCGATGCTCAATTGAGCCTAATACCTGACTTCATTGCCAACTGCGGCATGGCTAGGGTGTTTGCCTACCTGATGAGCACACCTAACTTGATACTGACTGACGAAGGCATCTTCTCAGACACCACACGAACCATTGAGGCCGCCATCCGCAAGGTGCATGCAGCCGACCCATCATTGAATAACGTCAGCCACACAGCCTTCAAACTGGCGTTGGAAGAACTGATGCCATCCCAAACCAATCAACCAATCTCTTGCTGAATCCATGGAAACTCTGCTGGTAATTCTCTTCATTTTGGGCTATCTGTCCATAACACTTGAACACACGCTTAAAATAGACAAGCTCATTCCAGCCCTCATCATGATGGCATTGATGTGGGCTGGAGTTGCTTTTGGGCTCGATGGATTTGTCAATTGGTACGATTCGCATGCGCAGAAATTGATAGAAGGTTTTGCAAGTTTCGGACATGAGGAACGCCTGCATATCATGGAGAACACGTTGCTCCACCATTTTGGTAAAACGGCAGAGATACTTATCTTCCTGATGGGTGCCATGACCATAGTTGAGATCACCGACCATTTCAATGGATTCGGATCCATCAAGCAATTTGTCCGTACCCGCGATAAGCGTGTGCTGCTTTGGATAGTAGGTATACTTGGATTCTTCCTTTCATCTATCATTGACAACCTTACTGCAACCATCGTACTTATCACTATCCTTCGGAAGTTGGTTCCTGATTCTACCGATCGCAAGTGGTATGCAGGAATCATCATTATTGCAGCCAATGCAGGTGGTGCATGGTCTCCAATTGGCGATGTGACCACTACGATGCTGTGGATAGGTAATCGGGTTTCAACGGTCAATCTATTGACGCACCTTTTCATTCCGTCCATTGTATGTGCTGTGTTGCCCATGATCATCGCATCTTTTCTGCCTTCATTCAGAGGTTCGGTGGAGCTGCCAAAGGAGGACAAGGACGAGAAAAAGGCAAGCCTTGGTATGCTGATCCTTGGGCTTGGAGCTATCGTTTTCGTGCCAGTTTTCAAAACTGTTACCCACCTGCCTCCTTATGTAGGTATGATGTTGGCATTGGCGGTTGTGGCCATAGTTGCTGAGATAAAGAGTCATCGTAGTTTCAGCATGGCTGCAGTACAAACGCACCATAGCCCATTGCATGGCTCATTGAGCAAGATAGAGATGCCTAGCATACTGTTTTTCCTTGGCATATTGATGGCGGTGGCCTCCTTGGAGTCCATTGGTGCTTTGTTCCAACTGGCTAATGGACTGAATGCAGCCATCCCGAACACCGATGTAGTTGTGATCCTTTTGGGTGCCGCATCTGCAGTGATTGACAACGTGCCGTTGGTAGCTGCCAGCATGGGCATGTTCCAATTGCCTATGGATCATCACATCTGGCATTTTATCGCTTTTTCGGCCGGAACAGGCGGAAGCATGCTTATCATCGGTTCTGCGGCTGGCGTAGTGGCCATGGGCATGGAAAAGATAGATTTCATGTGGTATGTGAAGAATATCGCATGGTTGGCTGCAATAGGCTTCCTTGCAGGTTCTGGCGTGTTCATGCTGTTGGTGAAATTTGTTTTTCAAGGGGCTTGACCCTCTCAATAGTTCATGGCCACGACTAAGCCAAAGAAACCCGCCAAACCCAGATCACCCAAGTCTTCTGGAGGAAAAGGGCTGTTCTCGAGGATGATGCGCCTATTAGGCAAGGTCATCCTCGGACTGTTCCTCTTCAGCGTGGGGTTGGTCATTGTTTATCGCTTTGTGCCCATACCGTTCACCATCCTGCAACTGACACGGTGCGTGGAGCAGTTCAGTGACGACCGTCCCATCAAATTGCAGAAGGACTGGGAGCCATTGGAAAACATCAGCAACAAGCTGCAACTGGCGGTGGTCTGTGCAGAGGATCAGAAATTCCTTGACCATTATGGCTTTGATGTGGAGGCCATAGAGAAGGCCATGAAGCGCAATAAAAAGGGCAAGAAACTGCGCGGTGCCAGCACCATAAGCCAGCAGACGGCCAAGAACGTGTTCCTCTGGGAAGGTAGAACGTGGGTGCGCAAGGGGCTGGAGGTCTATTTCACTGGACTGATCGAGTTGCTTTGGAGCAAGGAGCGCATCATGGAGGTGTATCTCAACGTGATCGAGATGGGCGATGGCATTTATGGCGCACAGGCAGCTTCGCAGGCATATTTCAAGAAGGATGCGAAGAAATTGTCCACCTCAGAGGCAGCATTGATAGCCGCCATATTGCCAAGTCCGTTGAAGTATTCTGCCAGAAGGCCTGGATCGTATGTGCAGAAGCGCCAAGGATGGATATCACGCCAAATGGGGCACTGGGGCGGCAAGCTCGATTATGATGCTCCACCTCGGCATAAGTAGCCGATAGTTTTGGCATCGGCTTAGGGAACCAGGCGCGTATATTCGGGCTGTAAGTAATTCGTAACAACCCATGATCAGCTATAACCCAAAGGAGTGGTTCTCCATCATCTTCCTGATACGCAAGAGCGACACCGCTCGCACCCTCATGCCCGTCATGTTGGTGTTGGGTGTGCTGGTGGCTGCCTTTTGTTATGTGGAGTTGGAACTGGTGAATCTGGCATTCACCAGCACTGTCACCATGCACTCACTGCTGGGATTTGTGATCTCCATGCTGCTGGTGTTCCGCACCAACACTGCCTATGAGCGGTGGTGGGAAGGTCGCAAGCAATGGGGCGCACTGGTCAATGTGTCGCGCAATCTGGCCATTCGCATCGCGCAGATCGTCCCACAGAGCGAACCTGTGCTGCGTCAGTACTTCCGTGTGTTGATCACCAACTATGCACTTTCACTCAAAGAACATCTGCGCAGCCGCTCGGACCGCAGCGAACTGGAAG
>JBFYQB010000427.1:0-15071 GCA_041302955.1 Flavobacteriales bacterium | reverse complement strand
CTGCCTATCGGTGATCAAGGACAACGTTCCTTATCAGAGTTTCCGCACTTGGTTTGAACCCATCGTTCCCGTGAAATTGGAGTCTGACGTGCTCACCATTCAGGTGCCCAGCCAATTCTTTTATGAATGGTTGGAAGAGCACTATATCAACCTCCTGAAAAAAACGATCAAGAAGGAAATTGGTAATGAAGGCCGCTTGGAGTACCAGATAATCATGGAAAACTCCATGAACAACGCCAAGCCCTATTCTGTTCGCGTACCCACCAGCTCGGCCACCACACGTAACCAGCCGGTGACCATGCCGCTTGACCTCAATCGTTCGGACGCTATCAAGAATCCGTTCATCATTCCAGGACTCAAAAAGGTAAAAGTTGAGTCGCAGTTGAATGCCAACTACAACTTTGACAACTTCATCGAGGGTGATTGCAACCGTTTGGCACGTTCTGCCGGATATGCGGTAGCAAACAAACCTGGAGGCACAGCATTCAATCCATTGTTGCTTTATGGAGGTGTAGGTCTGGGCAAGACCCATTTGGCCCATGCTATCGGCATTGAGATCAAAGAGAAGAATCCAGGCAAGACAGTCTTATATGTTTCTTCTGAACGTTTCACGCATCAGTTCATCGATGCTGTAAAGAGCAATTCAACAAACGACTTTGTGCATTTCTATCAGATGATAGACGTGCTCATCATGGACGATGTTCAGTTCCTTGCCGGCAAGGACAAGACACAGGACGTGTTCTTCCACATATTCAACCATCTGCATCAGAGCGGCAAACAACTGGTGCTTACCAGTGATAAGGCTCCAGTTGAAATGCAGGGCATGGAACAGCGACTGCTTTCACGCTTCAAATGGGGATTGGCAGCCGACCTATCGGTGCCTGAGCTGGAGACCCGCATTGCCATTCTGCGCAAAAAGACCTATCAGGACGGCATTGAGCTGCCCGAAGACGTGATTGAATACCTTGCCTACAGCATCAGCACCAACATCCGCGAACTTGAAGGCGCACTGATATCCTTGATGGCTCAAGCATCACTGAACAAGAAGGCCATCAACTTGGACCTTGCCAAGCAGATGATAGACAAGTTTGTCAAGAATACTGCTCGTGAGATAAGCATCGACTACATCCAAAAAGTAGTGAGCGACTATTTCGACATGCCTATCGAGCTGTTGAAATCAAAGACCCGTAAGCGCGAAGTGGTGCAGGCACGCCAAATAGCCATGTACTATGCTAAGAATCATACAAAAGCATCTTTGGCCTCAATCGGTGCTCATTGCGGTGGCAAGGACCACGCTACCGTATTGCACGCCTATCGCACAGTGAACAACCTTATCGAGACAGATAAGCAGTTCAGGGGCTACATTGCCGATCTTGACAAGAAGATACGCCATCAATAGCAATGGCTGTGGCACGCATACTTGCCGTGTGCTTGGGCAACATCTGCCGCAGCCCAATGGCAGAAGGCGTTCTTAAACACAAGGCTGGTATACTCGGCCTTGATGTTCAGGTTGACAGTGCCGCCACTTCTCCTTGGCACATAGGAGAGCAACCCGACAAGAGAGCCATCAAAGAAATGATGCTGCATGGCATCGACATTTCTGATCAGCGCGCACGGCAGTTCACTGTTGACGACTTCGACCGTTTCGACCACATCCTTGCCATGGACATCTCCAACAAGGAGAACGTATTGAAGTTGGCACGCAATGATGCTGACCGCAGCAAAGTTGAACTGATACTCGATTACGGAACCAACGGCCACGACCTTTCGGTTCCCGACCCATACTACGACAACAACTTCGGACAGGTCTATGAGCTTTTGAACAGGTCGAGCGATGAATTTCTCAGGAGATTCGACCCAAGATCAAACAACACAGCGTCCCGACCCTGAGCCTTGATACTACGAGAATGTCAGGCACACTTTTTCTTATACCGGTAGACCTTGGTGAGCAGAACAACGCTCAACTATTCCCCACTTTCAATCTTGAGCTTCTTGAAGAGATAAAACATCTTGTGGTCGAGAACGAAAAGACCGCAAGACGATTCATCCGAGCAGTTGGAAGTAAGCGGGATTTTGAGAATTTGAACCTTATTCTGCTGGATAAGCACACCAAACGGGATGAGTTGAGTGAGGCAGTTCAACTCCTGTTGGGCGGAAACGATGTTGGATTGATGTCCGAAGCCGGTTGCCCAGGCGTAGCAGACCCAGGACAGATACTTGTGGCCGAGGCACATCGCTACAACGTAAAGGTCAAGCCACTGATCGGGCCATCTTCCATTCTATTGGCAATGATGGCTTCGGGGCTCAATGGGCAACATTTCACTTTCAACGGCTATCTACCGATTGATAAGAAAGACCGTGTTCGTGCATTGCGCGAACTGGACAATTCAGTTCAAAAAACACGGCAAACCCATCTATTCATCGAAACCCCCTATCGCAATCAGGCAATGATGGAGGATATCCTGAAAATCTGCACACCATCCACACTGCTTTGCGTTGCCGTGGATATTACACTCCACACCGAAAGTATCCGCACACTTCGAGTAGATGAATGGAAGACTGTGAAGATGAATCTGCACAAACGTGCTTGCATCTTCCTTTTGGGTCAGTGACGCAAGATTTGCGGCCTGATTCTCCTCATATACAGGTCAATAAGCATCCATGCCGTAAACACCACGGAAATGGCTATTGAGAATGGAAAGCTGTATGTGAACCAATCCTGAAAGTAAGTGTAATAACAAAGGTTATATATCACCAGAAACATAATGAAACGAGCAATTTCAATGATATAAAACCATGGCTTGTTCTCCAAAATGGCGCCTACAGAAAGCGTGCTGAGGCAAATAAGAAAGAAGAATGCCAGCTGATAGAACAAAGACAGGTTATCCAACTGGCTCATATAAGCCACCAGAAAATAAGTGAGCAAAAGAAACTGTAGCGCAACATAAACCATGAGATGCCTTGGCGTTTCGGTTCTGAATTTACCAACTGGAGCGCTGACCGCCACACCATCCTTTACCTGACCCAGCAATCTACCCAGATATTCAGGGCCTTTAAAGATAAGCGCCAATTTCTCGCGCAGCGTGCTCAGCTTTTTGCTTCCCTCCCACATCTCAACGTAGAAATGCAGATTGGCCCATACGGGATTCCAGCTATTGAGCGGAGTTGTTATGCCATAAGTGGGCTCTTCAAGCTCCTTCATGAAGGTTCCGTGAATCCTATCCCAGATAATGAATGTTGCCGCATAGTTCTTATCCAGATAATGTGCATTAGTGGCATGATGTACTCGGTGATGACTTGGAGAATTGAAAATGTACTCGAACCATCCCATACGATCGATCAGTTTGGTGTGTATCCAATACTGATAAATGGTAACCAGCCCAGCTGCTGCTGCAAATGTCAATGTGTCAAATCCCAAAAATGGGATTGGGAGAAACAGTGGGAATGCTATCAGATTATGAAACCAACTTTGACGAAGCGCCACTGTAAGATTGTATTCCTGACTTTGATGATGAACAATGTGAGCTCCCCAGTATACATTCCATTCATGTCCCCAACGATGCGCCCAATAATAGATGTAATCGAAAACAACTACGCAGATCAAGAAATTGTACCACGTGAATTGCAAATGCCAGAATGCAAAATTGGCACTGAGATAATCGTATCCCATCAATAGGCCCGCCTTGGTCAGTGCGCCAATAGCCTGACTACCAATACCAAGATTGAGATTGGTCATACTATCCGCAAAGTCGAAATCCTTGCCTCGATTCTTTATAAAGTTGTGAAGCCATTCACCAATAACGGTGAATAGAAAGAATGGAATGGCAAGAAGAATGTAGTTGGGATTCATAAGCTGGCAGTAGAAACGTTCGAATGGCCGAATTTACAAACCTGATTCTGCCATTGCATATGGGTGGTGAAAACAATTCTCGCTTCAAGGGTCTATTTTTACCATTCTAAATCTGACCCAACAATCCACTCGGAATGAATCTCCAATACATCTTTTTTACCCTTCTTTTTGTTGTCACCTGGATGGCTCCCTGCTTCTCACAGACCACCGTTGATGCTTCAATGACACACGATGGCCTAAACCGTACCTACCGGTTATATATTCCAGAATCTTACAATTCAAATACCCCAGTACCGCTGCTCCTTAATCTTCACGGATACACATCAAACAATATCCAACAGGAATTCTACGGAGACTTCCGCCCTATTGCAGACACAGCCAATTTCATCATTGTCCACCCAAACGGAACAACTGACAACAGCGGAAATCAGTTTTGGAGCGCTTTTGGGCTAAGTAGCGTTGATGATACCGGTTTTCTCTCTGCCCTTATCGATGAAATTTCAGCCCAATATTCTATAGATCCAAATTGTGTTTACTCCACTGGAATGAGCAATGGCGGCTTTATGAGCTATGAATTGGCGTGTCAACTTAGCGGCCGCATTGCTGCAATTGCCTCTGTTACTGGAAGCATGATAGAATCGCGTTTAGATGTTTGCAATTCTACTCACCCAACACCGGTGATGCAGATACATGGCACAGCCGACCCTACAGTTCCTTACGTTGGAATACCTGCACAAACCATGATGCACATTGACACATTAGTGAAGCGGTGGGCTGAACTGAACTCCTGCGACATGAATCCAACAATCACACAAGTCCCCAATATCAGCCTTGTTGATGGCTGCACTGCCGAGCATTTCGTATTTGACAATGGCACTGCGGGAAGTTCCGTTGAACTATATAAGGTCAATGGAGGAGCCCACACTTGGCCTGGAGCCCCGGTAAATATTGGTGTAACAAATCAAGACTTCGATGCATCCATCGAAATCTGGCGTTTCTTCAGAAGATATAAACTGAACAACCTTACTACGGATATCAAAGAAATGGAGATCTCTACAGATCTCTTCATTTTCCCCAATCCAACTAGTGGTAATTTTACACTGAAATTTGATGACTCTCAAAAGCGCATGATCACTGTCACTGATCAAATTGGGAGAATCATCATGAACAGAGAGAGCTTCAGCAACTTAGAAACCTTCGCAATTTCTTGCTCAGGAATTTATCTTTTGACGATTCAGAATGAGAACTCAACGACCACCAAGAAACTGATAGTTGAATAATCACCACTTCAATAAAATGCATGTTCACAATCAGCCGACTTTAGTCATTTGATCCTATAGATAGGACCTAATTACCCTTACGCACGCGTTTGAGGCTCAATTGATTCATTGCATTCACCTGCAATCCCTCAATATTCGGCTTCGTAAATCGTAGCACCTCATCATAGTAAAGCACAACTACGGGTGCGTCAGCTATTATCAAGCTGTCCATCTTCTGATAAATTGCATAACGCAAAGAGTCAATGGGTTCATTCAACGCAGAATCATATAGTTCATCGAATTTCGAACTGCTGTACATAGTGTAATTGGGCCCGTTAGGTGTTCGATTTGATGAAAGGAAAAGCGAGAGGTAATTCTCTGCATCTGCATAATCTGCCATCCAAGATTTGCGAAAGAACGCTACTTGTCCATTGCTGACCAATGCTCCGTGGGTTGCGCTTGGGTTTACCTCAATGCGAAGCTTGATTCCAATCTCCTCTAACTGATGCTGCATGAACTCACATAGATCCAAATATTGAGATGTCGTATGCAGAGTGATCTCGGGCAATCCACGACCTTCAGGAAATCCTGCTTCGGCTAACAATTCTCGGGCCTTTTGAGGGTCATAGCTATATCCACTTACTCGCCTAGTGTTCATTCCCGGAATTCCGTTGGGTAAAAATCCATGCTCACCAGGGTCACCGATGTTGTTTCTAATGTAACGCATCATTCGCTGGCGGTCGAACCCATAGTTGATTGCTTGACGAACCTCTTTGAACCTTAACGGACTTCCATTCATTACCGATTGAGTGGAATCCATTACAAATCCGAAATATTCAGTATTCAGAAAAGGCATCGTATGCATTACGACCTTCCCTTCCATTTCGGGTTGCAGCTTGCCGTTGGGAGTTAGTAAGGCATCTTTAAAACTGCCGTCCTCCAAGCCAGATAGCATATCAAGATTGTCATTCAAAAATTCTAAGAACACTGATTGGGCATCAGTGATAAACGTTATTCCTATGGCATCTAAATACGGAAGCCTTGTGTTCTGGTCATCCAGTTCAAAATAGCGGGTATTTCGATGCATCACCAACTTTACGCCTTCATGCCATTCTTTGAACTTGAAAGGTCCGGTTCCAACTGGAGACCTGCCAAATTCCTTACCAGAAACCTCACATACCTCTTTAGGAACCACTGCGCAATAGGGCATAGACAACATCCCGAGAAATGGCGGAAACGGCCGTTTCAAAAAGACATGTAACAACGTGTCATTGATTGCTTTAAAACCACCAAAACGGGACATGTCCAATTGGGCAAAGACCCACCTGCCTGGTGAAAGCGTCCTCTCATCCAATATCCTTGAGAAACTGTAAACAAAATCATGTGCTGTGACCCGCCTACCAACCCCATTTACAAAATCAGGATGGTCGTGAAAAAAAACATCTCTGCGCAAATGGAACGCATAGACAGTTCCACCATCCAGCAACTCCCAACTTTGAGCGATGCAAGGTTGAATCCGCATGGAATCATCTAATTGAACCAACCCGTTAAAGAGTTGGGCTGTAGCCCATATGTTGCCCATTGTGCGGGCCTGAGCCGGGTCTAAAGATGTTATCCCTTTGCTTTCATTGTACCTGAATACCTTGCTTCTGTCCAAAGAAGAATTTGACGAACCACAGGAAATGAATAGCGCCAAAGCACCTACGGCAAGAAACCTCATGCGGACAAAAGTAAGGAAGCACAGAATCAACCGTATCTCTCCAAGGCTTTCATACGGCATAAACACAACTCATTGCATTAATTGCTTTGCTTCGTTTGAACTTTCCATTGAATGGCTATGTTTGTTTCATCTAAAATTGGTAACCCAACCCAACATGAAACATCTATTGACACAGGCGGTCTTGGTGATGCTGACAGCTACGGCCGTTCAGGCCCAGAGCGCCACACAGCCCCAGTCCGAATCATCAAAAGTCAAAGCAACCCAAATTCAACGTGTTGACAACGCTGATAAATTGAAGGTGGCCACTCCTGCTAAACCCGCAGTGAAGATGGAGGATATTGACCGTGGCATTGAAGAATTACAACGAGTGTTGAAGGAAAATGAAGGCAAGGAAGGTTTTCAGAAGGAAGCTTACCAGAAACGACTTGATTACCTGAACAAATTGAAAGTAGAGCAAACAATCACCCCAAAATCAGAACAATGAAATCAATAATTACCCTTTTGGCAGTAGGCTTTGGAGTATTGCTGCAAACTGACTTGGCCTTGGCGCAATGTACCACCGCTGCAAACACCTATACCGACCTTAACGGTGCCGGAGGTGCACCGTGCTTTGATGGAACAACTTGTGCTATTACCGACCCAGACTTCACAACCGCCGGGTTTGGTGTATATGGCTCAGAAGCGTATCTCTTGGACAACGTGCAGGCAGGTGCGGATTACGTTTACAGTCAATGTACCGGTATTGGAGCGGGCAACTGGATTCCATCCATAACTATAGTTGCTCCATCTGGTGCCGTTGACGCATTCAATCCAGGCACAACTGGTGATTTTGCTGCCAATTGCTCCATTAGCTGGACTGCAACAGAATCTGGAACCTACAGCATTATCATTCACGAAGCTGGAGCGGTCTGTGGTACTGCTTTGGCAGTTGACAATGGTAACCCAACTGTTACTTGCGGTGCAACTCCTGCCCCCTGTAATATCGTCCCTTGCGAAGCTGGGGTTCTTGATATTTCATCTTCACCGTTGTCCTTATGTCCTGGAGAAGCATTTGACCTTACCACCGATGGATCGGAATCCACAAATGGTGCGTTTGCAGTTCTTTTATCTCCACAGGCCGGTGCTTCTGGAGGTTTGAATGATGCTCTATTTCTCTCCCCGATACAAACATTCCCACTTACTGGCATTGATAACGACCTTGGAGGTCTGTTGTCTGCAAACAGTTTACCCCCACTTCTTGGCACTTGGGCATTCTACACTTTGGCCTATAATGACCTGAATGATGCTCAAGGAAGTGTTTGCTCCATTTCGGCAGATTCTGTTATGGTCACGTTCCTAGCTTCAACAGCTCCGCAGTGTATTCCCTGCACTGCTGATGCTGGAACTCTTACTGCAGTTGAAACACCTGTCTGTCTGGTTGGAGGGTCTGCCACGATTGCTGCAACTCCAAACGGGAACAGTGTTGTTCCAGCTGGATACAGCACCGGTTATGCAGTTACGGATGCAAACGGTGTGGTTCAGCAAATCGGGCTTACACCTTCATTCACAGTTTCTGCCACAGGCGACTATACAATTCATACAATCGTTTACGATCCTACAACCTTAAACCCACTGTTGTTCACTCCGGGTGTCACTACAGCAGCGGATGTAAATGCACTGCTAATTCAAGGCGGTGGAACAATCTGCGGTTCGCTCGACCTTACAGGTGCGCCAATAGAGGTGACTACGTGCGTCACTTGTACTGCTGATGCCGGAACCCTTACGGCAGTTTCGTCATCAGTCTGTTTGTTGAATGGGACTGCTACAATTGCTGCAACACCCAATGGCAATTCAGTGGTCCCCTCTGGTTTCAGTACAGGGTATGCCGTAACAGATGCGAATGGAGTGGTCCAGCAGATCGGACTTACCCCTTCTTTCACAGTAAGTTCCACTGGAGATTACACCATTCACACCATCGTGTATGACCCTACCACATTGAATCCACTTCTATTCACCCCAGGCGTTACCACTGCTGCAGATGTGAATGCCCTCTTGATTCAAGGGGGTGGAACCATTTGTGGTTCACTTGATCTTGTAGGTGCCCCAGTAGAAGTTGTGGCCTGTATTCCATGTGATGCTGATGCTGGAACAATAACAGCCGATGCTTCGCCTGTCTGTCTAAGCAATGGCTCTGCAAGCATCTCTGCTTCATCTGATGGCAACAGCGTTGTACCATCGGGTTATCAGACGCTGTATGTTCTTACGCAAGGATCGGGATTAGTTGTTATCGATGCTGCTGCAACCCCAAACTTCACAGTTACGGCCAGCGGTGAATACACCATACACACGTTAATATTTGATCCGCTAACATTAGACATCACCACTGTGCAGTTCGGTGTTACCACTGGATTTGACGTCAATGGTCTATTGCAACAAGGAGGTGGCTCAATCTGTGGTTCTCTTGACGTTGCAGGAGCACCAATAGTAGTTGAAGCTCCAGTCGCAGGCACCTTGAGCGCCAATGCACAAACATGCCTGATTAATGGAAGTGGAACAATAACTGCAACATCCAATGGTGATGCAGTGGTACCATCTGGCTATTCAGTTCTATATGGTCTCGCAGATGCCAACGGAACAATCCAACAGATAGGAACGTCATTGAGTTTCCCTGTAACAGCAACTGGCACATACACTGTTCATACATTGGTATATGATCCTACAACATTAGATATCTCTATGTTCGTACCTGGTCTTGTTACAATATCCATGGTGAACGGTGCAATTGCTTCTACCTGTGCAGCATTTGATGCCACGGGTGTTAGTGTGGATGTAGTTGCATGCGTTCAGTGCAATACCGATGCTGGCACTCTTACCGCAGCCGCTTCTCCTGTATGTCTTGACGACCTAGGAGCTGCTGTCATTTCAGCTTCTGCAAATGGAAATGCGGTGGTGCCATCTGGATACCAGACTCTTTATGTTCTTACACAAGGCTCAGGTCTTGTTATCATAGATGCTGCGGCTTCGCCAAGTTTCACGGTGAATGCTGCTGGCAACTACACGATTCACACGTTAGTATTCGACCCATTGACCTTGGATATCAGTTCGGTTCAGTTCGGTGTTACAACCGGATTTGACGTTAACGGGCTGTTGCAGCAAGGTGGTGGTGTGATCTGTGGTTCTTTGGATGTGACTGGCGCTCCAATAGTGGTTGAAGACTGCTCGGTTCCATGCGTTGGTCTTTCTACTGGCGCATTGGTCACAAGTTCAAACCTGATCTGTCTCTTTGAAGGGTCTGCAGTGCTTGCAGCTACGCATACTCAGCTTCCTTCATTCCCTATAGGATATGAGGTGCTGTATGTGCTCACAGAAGGTTCTGGCCTTACAATCGTTGATGCCAATACATTCCCGATATTCACTGTTAGCGCAGGTGGCAACTATACTATACACACATTGGTGTATGACCCACTAACGCTCGATCCTTCTACCGCTACCACTGGTGTTCAGGTCAATGCTCTACTCCAGCAAGGAGGCGGCAATATCTGTGGCGCACTGGATGTTGCGGGCGTTGCAATCGCTGTCCCAGCTTTGGAATCCACTATTGGAATCATTGCCAATGATGGAGATTCACTTTATCTATCCAACGCAACAGGAACATCTGATTATCAGTGGTTCTTCAACGGCAATCCAATACCTGGTGCAACAACCAGTTCATATGTAATTGAAGAGAGTGGCAACTACGCAGTACAATACACTGGAGAGAATGGATGTATTCAGTCTTCATCCACACTACCTTTCTCATACAGTGGTGGCAATATCGGTATCGATGAGCAGTCTGTATTCCGTTCAGTTGCACTCTTTCCAAATCCTAACAATGGTGTTTTCAGTATCCGTGCTGAGTTGAAAGAACATGCTGACCTGACCATTACGTTAATCGATGTGGCAGGACGTATCATCGCACCAGTAATCATGATTCAGGATACGGACGTGTTCACACAGCCGATTGATGTTTCAAATACGGCAAGTGGATTCTACTTTGTGCGTATCCAATCACTTCAGGGCGACATGACCATCCGCTTCGCTAAGCATTGAGCGTTTCGACCGTTGATATGAAACCCCGGACAACTTACGTTGTCCGGGGTTTTATTTTGCATTTGAATCAAGCTGTCTACGTTATAGTACGTAAAAAAGCCAAGCGGGACAACTCGTATCATTAAGGATTAAGGCTTCGGGTAAATTTGCAGCCGAATCAACCTACTTTAAAACCGAATGAAACGTGCATTTTTTGCTGCCATGTCTTTAATCGTTCTCGTCTCTTGCGATGAGTTCACCAAGCCGCATGAGGCTGCTTTCACTGCCAATGGAGCAGCTTATACCTGTGGAGAGGATGGTGTTAGTGCAGGATATTATGATGGCACATCCAACGAATTGCAAGTGACAGCGATTGCAAGCGGTGGTGAGGCAAACTCTCTGGCTATCATCGTTGACCTGAACAGATTAAATGAGGCCGTTGCCATTGACTCGGCTCAGGAGGGATTCTATTTCCTATGGGCAAATTCCTCCATATATTATACTGTTGTTGCTGGGCAATGGGAGATCACCAGCCATGAGGAAGGAAATCCGGCCTCCCGTCATACGGAAGGCAACTTCTCTTTCACAGCAGTGAACCCATATGAGCTGACTGACACCATCCGCATAACGGACGGGTATTTCTACGTGAACAACTACTAGAACGTAGCGGCTTTACGCCTTCGAAAACACTACACTCGAGTTGTTTCCACCAAAGCCGAATGAGTTGGAAAGCACGTGGTGCAACTCGTGGTCAAGTGGTTCGAGCACAGGCGTCCAATCATTATCTGACATCTGCTCGCTGTGGTTCAGGTTGGGCAATAGCTTCTGATGCTGTAACGCAATCACAGAGAACACTGCTTCTATCGCTCCAGCTGCTGCCAACGTATGTCCCGTGAATGCCTTAGTGGAGCTGATGGGTGGCTTGGCATTCCCGAACAACCGATGAATGGCAATGCTCTCGCTCTGGTCGTTGTTCGGAGTGCCTGTTCCGTGGGCGTTGATGTAGCTGATGTCAGCAGAAGAAAGACTCGCCTTTTCCAACGCCAGTTGCATGGAACGATAGGCACCATCACCATCGGGTGAAGAGGCTGTCTGGTGATAGGCATCGTTTGTATTGGCCCAGCCGGACACAAGAGCCAGCACCTTGACACCCCGTTTCTCCGCTTCTTCCCTGCCTTCAAGCACCAGATAGGCGGCACCTTCGCCCAAGTTGAGCCCTGCACGGTCGGCAGAGAATGGGCGACTCCAAGCTTTGTCCAATATCATCAGGCTATTGAAGCCGTTGGCGGTGAGTTTGCACAGGCCGTCCGTTCCGCCTACAATGACCTGCTGCAATTGGCCTTGACGCAGCATCCGCGCGCCCATCGCAATGGCATTCACCCCGGATGAGCAGGCCGTACTGATTGTGTTCACTGGGCCACAGATGCCAAAGAACTCAGCAACCTGTCGTGTAGTGGTTCCGCCATCATGGGTGATGATGCGTTCCACCTCATCCTTTTTGCCATGCAAGAGGAAATCTCCAATGAACGACTCACTCCTGTCCATTCCGCTGACGCTGGTGGCAGAGATGAGTCCTACCTCCGAAAGGTCGTCAAGTGCGGCATGGGCAATGGCCTGCTTGAGGGCCACGGCACTGAGCAATGACGTGCGTGAAACGGCATCGCCTTTCCAACCCAGTTGCGCACAGAGCTGAGCATTGGTAAGCTTTATCTCGCCAAAGAGATGTGTTTCGGTCAAGGCCGACCCGAGCACTGTTGCCTTGCCGATGCCCGTACGCTTGTGCATGAGCGCATCAAAGTTGTCCGTTGCGCTCTGTCCAATGGCTGTGATGATGCCGATGCCGGTTACTGCGATTTCCAAGAGATTGAGCTTACAGGTTTCAGTAGACAGGTTATAGGCAACAGCGGCTAATGGGCAGCATAGAGTCCATTAAGCTTTTCGGTCAGTGATTGCAGTTCCTCTTTTCTGGAAATGAACACGAAGAACCCATCGGGTCCATCTTTGGTCACTTCTGTCCATGCGATGAGAACAGCTTTTGCGGTACCTTGTTCGAGCAACGGAAGGGCGGATTGAAGGAGCGCTTCGGCATCGAATTTCTCCATCACAAGGAAATTGTTCTCGCCATGCTGAGCATGTCGGATGCACACCTCGCCCATCCCAATGTTCGGGAGGGTATAAACGAACAGTGAAGGACTGGGTATGCCTTCCTTCAAGGTGTCGTAGAACTGAATGTCGGTTTCGAGGCTCGAACGCTGGTTCGCAAACAGGAACGCCACATCATCGTTGGTATAGTTCTCCAAACCTGCCCGCACCAGCACCATTTCGCTGCCAAGGAAGGCCAACTTGGCCATCTCGTCCATCTTGAAGAACTTGGGATAGCTGATGCCCAACTGCCGATAGAGCCCAACGAGAAAGGACTCATCACCCATGTGCTGGTAGAAGAGCTCTCCGTTGACGAAGGCCTCGCCAAGGTGGATGCGGCAATATGTTGGAAGGGAGTTCAATTAAAAGCCAGAAATTAAGACGCTAAAACACGAAAATTCAAAATTCGAAACATATACTATGGTTATTTCTCTACTCGCATTTTGAACAAGGCAGAGGCATTGCCACCTCCGAAGCCAGAAGCAGTTTTCAGGAAATAGTTGCCTTTTGCGGTTTCGGGCTGGCGGATGATGTTCATGGGCCGGGATACTCCATGCTGCTCGTAGCCGAAGGATGGGATCAGTTGCTCCTGCTTCATGGCCTCCAAACCAAGCAGGGTCTCGATTACGCCTGCCGCACCAAGTGTATGACCGATATAGCCTTTCAGGCTATTGACAGGAACATCGGACAATCCGGCACGCTCCAAGGCAATGCTTTCCATCTCGTCATTGAAGATGGTGCCTGTGCCATGGGTGTTGACGTGTGCCACCTCTGTGGGCGTAACATCAGCCGTATTCAAGGTCTTCACAATGCTACGATAAAGCCCTTCGCCAGTGCGCGATGGCCCACTGATGTGGTTGGCATCATTGGACGAAGCGCCTGCGATGTACTCGGCAGTCGATCCTTTGAAGAGATCTCGGTCGGCACTGAGCACCAGTCCGGCAGCGGCTTCGCCAAGATTGATGCCCGTGCGACTGGCATCGTAGGGACGGCATGGGCCATCTTCCAACGCCTTTAGCGAAGCGAAGCCCGCTAATGTGAATTCGGAAACAAGGTCTCCTCCCAGCACCATCACATGGTCCACCACTCCGCTACGTATGAGTCGGGCTGCGGTGATGATGCCCACAACGCCCGATATGCAGGCATTGGAAACCACCAAGGGCATCTTGCTGAGGTAGAACTGATATTGCAGAAAACTGCTGAGGCGGTGCAGGGGCAAACGCTCGTCCTCAGGGTCTTTGATGAGGTCGATGTTGCCCTTGGTGGTGCATATGATGACCAGGCCACTATCGTCACTGAACGGGTCGTAGGCCAGTTTACGCAGGGAATTGTTGTAGCACTGGGCCAGCATGTTCTCCAGCTTGGTGCTGTTCACATTCTCCTCTTGCAAGAGAGTACTGCTCACGCGGCCCATGTGGCAGCCCATGTCCAGCCCAAAAGGACGGTCGAAATGCCTGAGGCCGCTCTTGCCCGCCAACATGGCGCGATAAACCTCCGAAGGCGTATCGCCAAGCGGGCAAACGATGCTCTTGGCACCGATATGGACGCGTTTCAGCGCAGGCCGTGCTTCGCTTTCCATTCTTCGAGAAAAGGAGGAGTGTAAAGTTGAAGGTTATAGGCCGCGTCTGTGAACACCTGCACGGTCTCGCCTTCTACCTTCAACTGTGTACGGTGCTCATCAAAAATACGGTAGCGGAAAATGGCCTTGGCGGCTACGGAGTCAATGAAGGTGGTCTCGATGAGGCCAACATCGCCATAGCGCAGCGGATATTTGAACTTGAGGTCGGTACTAACCAATGGTGCCAACAGGCCATGCTGCTCATACACCTGCACGAAATCGAGGCCATACTGTGCACCCCAAGCATCGCGACCATCCTCAAAATACTTGAGGTAGTTGCCATGCCAAACGATGCGTAGGGTGTCCACCTCACTGAACCGAACGCGGAATGTGGTGGTGTTGACGAGGTGGCTCAAACAGGGAGATTTTTGAAGGGTGCAAGTTTAAGCATTGCAGATTGGTACGATTGTCCGTTTGCAAGGGATTCTGAACAAT
>JBFYQB010000426.1:0-2729 GCA_041302955.1 Flavobacteriales bacterium | reverse complement strand
AGGCAATCAATAGGGATAGTAGGATGGTTTTCATATTGGAGATTGATTGGTTCAGCTATCAAAAGTACTAAACGCACCCGCCTGCGTACGCCTATGCCTCGTGCATACTATTGCGAACCGTCCCGGTTCGACAACCAGCCCTGCCAAGTGCTCAGCCCAATAGGCTCTTATGGATGCAAAGTGGCGGCCTACATTTGCCACCACATGAAGGCTCCTAAAAACCTATTGCTCCTCTCCTTTCTCAGTATCGCTCTGGTTGCTTTGACCAATTGCGAAAAGGAGGAAGGATTGCCCGCTTCTGAGCTGAAAGACACGTGCAGAACGGGGGTGAGTGCCGTGCGCAAGGTATTGTTCATCGGCATGGATGGTTGCCGTACAGATGCCTTATTGGCCGCCAGATCGGCACCGTTCGACTCGCTGATGGCCCATGCCTATGTGAACCTGCATTGCGACCGTGGGCCCTATACCGTCAGTGGCCCGGGATGGTCCACGCTGTTGCACGGTGTTTTTCCTGCCAAGCATGGGGTGACGTCCAACGACTTTTCCGATCTGGACTATGGCATGTATCACGACCTGTTCTATTACATGCGTCAGGCAAACCCCGATCACAGCCTGGCCACCGTCACCAGTTGGGACGATTTTCTGCTTATGACCACCAGCGAGGACTACGCCCAAGTGGTCGATTCTGACCAGGAGGTGAAGGAACGGGCGCTCTACCTGTTGCAGAACTGCGTGCCCGATGTGCTCCTGCTGCATTTTGACGATGTGGACTATGCGGGGCATCAAAGTGGTTTCTCGCCCACGAACCCCGAATACATCACGGCCATACAGCAGGTGGAAGGGCACGTTGCAGAGATCATGGATGCCATCACCTTGCGCGAGCAGACCTATGGCGAGGAGTGGATGGTGGTGCTGGTCACCGACCATGGCGGAGAAGGCACATCGCATGGCGATCAGGACCATCTGGATGTTACCCGCTATGTGTTTGAAGTGGTCCGCATTCCCGGTCTGGCCCGGACCGACATTCCCGTGGCGACCAATGCCGACATCATGCCCACGATACTCAAGTACATGAATGTGTCGGTAGCGCCTGCCTGGTCGTTGGACGGCAGTTCGTTATATTAGCGTTCGGTAATATTGCTGCTCTCGCCTACCGGTCAGTTCATCCTTCCCCATGCGCCTACTCTTAACGCTGCTGCTCATTGCCTGCACTGCGCCCGTGCTGTTCGGGCAGCATACGGACACTCTGACGTTCTACTCGCAGGCATTCCAACAGCAGCGCACCGCATATGTCCATGTGCCGGAGTTCTATGCCTACAGGTCAGATGCCGTGCAGCTGCCCGTCATCTACGTCCTCGATGGGCAGCACGAATGGTTTGCAACTCCGGTGCTCACCACCATCCGCTATCTGCAATACACCCACGAGCTGCCAGAGGCACTGGTGGTGGTCATCCCACTGGCCGACCGCATGGCAGAGTGCGGCATCGACAGCCTGAATGCACCGCTATTGCCGCTGCACCGTTTCATCACCGAAGAGCTGGAGGTGGCGCTCAAGAACTACAGCCCCAATGGCCATAGAACGATCATCGGCCATTCGTTCTCGGCATCCTTTGCGCTCTATTCGCACCTGCAGGCCCCGAGTTTCTATGCAGCGGTCATCGCCCATTCGCCCCTCGACCATATGGAGCGATTGGTGCGCGAGCTCAGCAGGAATTCTCCCAACTTCCAGAGCAGGATATTCCTATCCATAGGCGGCCCGACAACAGACAAGGACGGCTACCACCGCAAGGTGTACGACAGGCTCAAGGGCGAGTATCCGGCCTTCTTCCGCACTGCGCATACCTTCGAGGCCCACCTATCGGCCCACAATGCCGTGCCCATAGTGGCCACTCCTACCCTGCTCACTCAGGTGTTTGAGGACTTCCGCGGCAGGTATAACCACATTGCCGAGGTGGACGAAACGTACCAGCTCATCGCCATGCCGCAGTCCGTGGCAGAGGAGATGGACAAGATAGACCGCGCATCCACCCTGGGCAGCTACCACTACGCTGCCGAACTGCCGGACATCAACGGGATAGCTTCGCGCTATCAGTCAAGCGGGCTGAATGCCTACGCCATGGCGGTCTATGAGCTGGGCGTGCGCAACTTCCCCAACTACTATGAGTTCCACTTGGCGCTCTATGAGCTCTATCTGCCCACAGATGCCATACGGGCACAACAACACCTGACCACCGCCACCCAACTGCTCCGCACCATGGAGCGCAACCTGCCCGAACAGCAGGAATTGCTGCAGGAGATAGACGCAGAACGCAAGAAGAACGGGTGGTGAAGGCACGGTGCCAGTGTGGGCCACATGCCTACAAATCGGATATTTACACCATGGCCGATCTGTTCCGAGATAAATACCGTGTGCCGTCTGCCCGTGCATCGTGGTGGGATTACAGCCGTGATGGAGCCTATTTCATTACCATCTGCACCCAAGGTCGTCAGCATTTTTTCGGTGAAATTGAGCATGGCAAAATGCATTTGACAGCCATAGGTCAGATTGCTCACGACCGCTGGCACGAGATGACCCAACATTTTCCGTTTGCCCATTTGAATGCATTTGTAGTAATGCCAAATCATGTCCACGGCATCATCATTATTGATAGGTATGGAATGAACGATGTAGAGACGTTGCATGCAACGTCTCCATCAATAGACAATACCCCTCAGACACCTACCAATGT
>JBFYQB010000425.1:0-7362 GCA_041302955.1 Flavobacteriales bacterium | reverse complement strand
CAAAACTTGGTGAAACATCCCAAGTATAACCTGCCATTGCATAATAGTGACGAGCTATAGTAACCTCACTGACAGCACCAGTACCACCCTCGGCATACTCTAAAGTCGGTCCGATAAGATGATTTGCGGCTATACCAGCATACAATTTATCATTTGTATAGTATACTCCGAAACCGAGATCGGGAGCAACACCACCCTGACTAGAGGATATAATATTCTGGTCACCGGTTTGGATAGGATTCAACTTGGAACCATCTAAAGTATTGAAGAGAATGCCACCCTCCAATCCTATACCCAACGTCCCACCTCCCAACTTCAAATGAAAAGAATAGGAAAGCTTAACTCCTCCAGAGTATTGCGCCCCTAACTGATCCGAGAGGATGGATAGACCTAATCCACCATGCAAAGCTTTCACTGTGCCATCGATATTAATAATGGTAGAAACAGGCCGCCCATCGAACCCAACCCATTGCTGCCTATGCAAGGCTGTAGCACAAATACCATCACTTGTACCTGCATAACCAGGATTGGTATACAATCGATTGAACATGTTCTGAGTGAACTGTGGGTCTTGCTGAGCATTGGAAACAGTTCCAATAAACACCAATGAGAGAGAGGCAACAGCGGTAAAGATCCTTTTCATGAGAGGTTGTTCGATGCTTAATTTTCCAGTAGTCTAACGATTCTGAAAGAAGCGGCTAAGTAAATAAAAATTCAGATCAAGTTCAATGAAATTGTGAAACCTAAAAAATGAAACACGTTCGCAAAGATGAAGATTTTACTAATACGGAAACAACATCCTAATTTTTGGTAGGTCTGCCACCAACGATCTGGCATTTCATTGGCGCAAGCCATAGTGTAATCCGCATAACTGCAAGGAACCATAAAGTGACGTTCATACTTCTCTCCCCGTTTGTTGGGATAGGGAACTTCCATCCACCAGCGATCGCTTCGAGGACTTTTATAGAAAACGATATCGTATTGGCCTTGCTCAATGCTTACGGTGTACTTCACATTATCTGAGCGGTCAGAAAATGGATAGTCCTGTTTACGATTAGCAACGCCCCACGCCAGATACCACATCATCTGCCCGACAAGGGAATTTTCAGAATCAGCGAATTCCTCCGAACACTCATAAATCCCAAATGATGTCAATTTATCACTTAGACCCGCATATCGACAAATTGCACATGCCTCCTCACCATAAAGTCCATTAGGCTCAGACTTATAATTGGATTTAAAATCGGATGAACGAATACTCGTAAGGTCGAAAGAAATAAGGTCCGCCGTTCGAATTATTGGCTCAGTCTCATCAAGATGAGACTGCACTTCACCAAGGCGATAAGAATCGAAATACATTTTCCGCATCAGCTCTAGCTCACTAGGATTAGTATAATATGACTGATAAGCAAGGTTACTGAAATTGAAAAGTATGTTGGGCTGATGAAGCACTATTCTGTGCAGGAATCGTTCTGAGGATATCTCATCCTCAACGTTGCCGATGTCGAATCTAGAATCCACGTTGACCACGTTGACCACTTGCTCATTTTTTTGATAAGCAAGATAATTGGCATATGTGAGATCTTGCCCGCCCCCAAGAATCAACACGGTAGAATTGGCTTTGATGACCTGCGCTACAGCGGAGGAAAGAGCGAAATATGTATCATCAACTGAATTGCCTGGTAGAATATTACCTAAGTCAACAATGTTGAGTTCTTGAAAATGGTCGGACAATCTGTAGAAGGACATCCTCAACTTCGTAAGACCTGACACGGAAATATTAGAGCGTGAACGTCTGCATTCTGGACATCCTATGATAACCAATGATTTCGCTACAACTTCAGGCAACTCACCTTGAAGAACATGAAACTTAGCTCTGTGACCGATAGTTCCACTTGGAAAATCGTTGTAAACGTCCTTATCAAGTGACTCCAAAAAAATTGACAGGTCTTCCATTAAGAAGCTACTTGGCTTTTTTCAGCTTAGATTTTGCCTTGCCCTTCGGTTTTGATTTAGGCTTTGCTTCATCAGAGGCCATGATTACCTTGCATAGATCAAGTGTTAAGGATTTGGGGTCAGTGCCTTTGGGAATCTTGAAATTTTCCTTACCAAGTGCAATATATGGTCCAAATCTCCCTTCACGAACTTGAATAACAGCATCACCATCCGCAAACTCATTAATCAAAGATCTGGCGAAGGATTCACGTTTTTCAACCACTAATTCAATAGCTCGGTCCCGGGTTATCAGAAGTGGGTCCTCACCTTTTGGAATTGATGTGAAAGTACTGCCATGTTTTACATATGGCCCGAACTTGCCTACTCCTATAACTAAAGGCTTCTCTTCAAACTCATCCAATTTGCGAGGTAACCGAAAGAGATCCATTGCCTCAGCAAAAGTGATTTCCGAAAGACGCTGCCCAGCTATTAGACTGGTGAATTGTGGTTTTTCCTCATCATCAACTTCGCCTATCTGAATCATAGGCCCGAACTTACCCAAACGTGCATAAACACTCTTACCTGACTCTGGATGTATACCCAGCAAACGCTCACCAGTGGCCTTCTTTGAGTTTTCTCCCGTATCGATTGTATTCTGATGAAACGGTCTGTAAAAGGAATCAATCATGGCGACCCATTCCTTCTGTCCCTCAGCTATCTCGTCAAATTCCTTCTCTACCTCGGCAGTAAAGTTGTAATCAAGAATTTCCTTGAAATTCTCTACGAGGAAGTCTGTGACAACAACTCCGATATCGGTTGGAAACAACTTGGATTTCTCAGTACCCGTTATTTCCATTTTAACCTCCTCTCTGATGGTCGATGATGCCAAATAGATGGCTTTGAAATTTCTCGACACTCCCTCTCTATCCTCCTTCACAACATAATTTCGGGCAATAATCGTACTGATAGTTGGAGCATATGTAGATGGACGGCCTATTCCAAGCTCCTCCAGTTTTCGTACCAAGCTTGCCTCAGTATATCTGGCAGGAGGTTGAGTGAATCGCTCAACAGCTTCGATTCGATTCATGTCAAGTTTTTGACCTACAATGACCGAAGGAAGCATTCCTTTTTGATCCTCATCTGTGGTCTCATCATCGGTGTCTTCCATATACACTTTGAGAAACCCGTCAAACTTTATAACCTCTCCTTTTGCAATAAATGGCTCCGAGATACCGGAAACTGCTATATCGATCGTAGTACGTTCCAATTCGGCATCGGCCATTTGGGATGCGATTGTACGTTTCCAAATCAGGTCGTACAAACGTTTATGCTGAGCGGAAGTGCCAGCTTCGTGTTCGTTCATGTAAGTAGGCCTGATAGCTTCGTGTGCTTCCTGAGCTCCTTTTGACTTAGATGAGAATTGACGTGTGCGCGAATACTTAGCCCCGTACGTAAATTCAATTTCAGCCTTCGCAGTATCTATTGCCAACTCCGACAGATTGACGCTGTCGGTTCTCATGTAGGTGATTTTCCCCTCTTCATACAGATTCTGGGCAAGTTGCATGGTCTTAGATACTCCAAGGCCCAATTTTCTACTGGCTTCCTGTTGCAATGTAGAAGTGGTAAATGGAGCCGCAGGAGTGCGTTTTGCTGGCTTGGTCTGCAACTCTCTAACGGTAAAGGTCGCGTCCTTACACTTCTCTAGAAAAGCCATGGCCTCAGCGGCTGTTTCGTATCGCTGTGATAGTTCGGCCCGAAACTCCTTGCCATTGGAAACAAAATAACCCAAAACACGAAAAGCTGATGTTGATGAAAAACCATCAATGGCACGTTCCTGCTCAACAATCAGTCTCACTGTTACGGATTGAACCCTACCAGCAGACAGATTAGGCCTTACTTTTTTCCAAAGAACCGGAGAAAGTTCATATCCCACCAATCGATCTAAAATTCGTCTTGCTTGCTGTGCATTGACCAAATTCTGGTCAATTGCCCTAGGATTCTCAACTGCCTTTAGGATGGCAGACTTGGTTATTTCGTGAAATACAATTCTCCTTGTCTTCTCTTCCTTTAAGCCTAGTGCTTCTACCAAGTGCCATGAAATTGCCTCTCCTTCACGGTCCTCGTCCGATGCCAACCAAACAATATCAGCTTCTTTGCTCAATTTTTTCAATTCCTTGACCAACGCTTCCTTTTCTTTAGGAACAACATAGTCAGGGGCATAACTGTTTGATGTGTCAACGGACAGCTTTCTCTGAGGCAAATCACGGATGTGTCCAAAACTCGATCTCACCGTGAAATCTTTTCCAAGGAATCCTTCAATTGTCTTGGCTTTTGCTGGTGACTCGACTATTACAAGATTCTTCATCCGATAGGATTAGGTAGGCTAATGGGCGACAAAGAAAATCAAAACTTAAGAGTAGAACAGGGACTACTCTTGTTGAGCAGGCAAACGTACCTCGAAACTCGTGCCTTTAGGTACATTATCCTTCACGTGAATGGTACCATGTTGCATTTCCACAAGTTGTCGAACGAGGTATAGCCCAATTCCTGTTCCTTTTGTTGAACGGGTATCTTCATTTCCGAGACGGAAAAAACGTTGAAAGACCCTTTCTTTTTCTATGTCCGGAATTCCGGGACCTTGATCTGCAACGGATAACAATATGCTGTGACCTTGTTTGCCTATCCTGATATCAATATTACTGCTTACCGCATATTTCTGAGCATTCTCAATAAGGTTGATGACTATACTTTCCATTGCCTGATGATCGCAAGCTATCCAAAGCCCCGCTTCAAATGCAATGGTGAGAATTCCTTTTTCCAATTCTGAGGCAAAATGACGTTTTATCAATTGCTGAGTCAGCTCACTGATATCAGTCCTTTTCATTTCCAACGGAAACTTCCCCGCCTCCACCCGATTAACCAAAAGGAGATTTTCCACCAATCCTTGTAATCTCTCAGTATCCGCCAATGCACGAACATAGATCTGATGCCTTTTCTCATCAGATAGTGATCGCCCCGCTAAGGTCTGTAACTGCAACTTTATTGCAGCCAATGGAGATTTGAGTTCGTGGGTTACGGATAGAAGGAAATTCTTCTGCTGTGCCGATAGCTCCAGTTCACGCGAAATGCTACGCTGCAATGCTCTGAATCCGAGTACCAGAATGAATACGAAGACCGCTCCCTCTCCGAGTACCATCCAAACTCTTTGAGAAAGCTTTGCATCAAGTGCTGTCTTTTGAATCTGAGCCTCCGGGGCAGGCATTTCAGATGTAGTAAGTAATTCAAGTCTCAAGTGATAAGCCTCACTATTGAGGTCAACCAGCATATAGGCCCACCAAACGAACTGAATCAGTACATACCCGCTAAGAACATATATGAGCACTCGTTTAGGAACCGAATCCAAAGTCCATTTTGAGTGGGCCCAAGTTCTCATTTATCGAAATAATGACTGTTGTCCATAGCAAACCGAGCCAATCCTACTACATTTTTCACTCGTAGCTTTTTGATCAGATTACGTTTATGAGTCTCTACTGTCCGAAGGCTTATCTCCATTCGATCTGCAATTTCCTGATTAGTGAATTCTTTAGAGACATAAAGCAAAACTTCGTTTTCTCGTGCGCTGAGATTTATATCTTCAATATCATCTGTTTGTTCACCCAGCGCAGTAGTGACCGTTTCAAGAACCTGTTCGTCAAAATAGGTTTCTCCATTGGCAACAGACCTAATCGCTTTAAGAAGTTCGCCATGAGGCGCGCTCTTTGTGATATATGCAGTTGCGCCTGCTTTCAGCATTCTCCTGACTATGTTCACCTCATTGTGCATTGAAAAGGCTACCACCTTTGTCTGAGGACATTTCACTCTAATAATCTCGGTAGAGCGAAAATCAATGGCGCCATTCATATTGATATCCATAACCACAACATCCGGACAAAGCTCGTGGGCCTTTTGCACTGCCATTTCACTACTATCTGCCTCTCCTACCACCTCCATGTCTTCCTGCTTCTGAATCAATGAGATTATGCCTCCACGCAACATTGGGTGGTCGTCAACTATCAATATCGTTGTTTTTCTCATTTTATTCCTTGGGTATTTCTATATGAACTAATGTACCTGATGTACGTGAACTCTCTACGGACAAATTGCCCCGAAGGATACTGACCCGTGAAGCGATATTCCTATGACCAATGCCATTGGTATGCTTTGTTGTATCAAAGCCTACCCCATCATCTTCCACGCTCAGGCTAAGCAGGTCGCCATGATCGATAAGATTAATATGAACAGATGAGCAATGCGCATGACGAACACTATTTGTGACCAACTCCTGGGTGATGCGATACATATGTGTTTCTATTGATTCAGGGTATTGCGAAGCAAGGTCGACAGGATGAAATCTGAATCTTATACCCGTACGGTCTTGCATATTCTGACAAACTTCCCGTATAGCTTCTGAGAGACCAAAACTCTCCAAAACACCCGGCATAAGGTCGTGAGATATATTGCGCACTTCGTGAATCGCAGCTGTAACCCTTTGACTAAGATCATCCATCCTTGATAGTATGTCTGCCGACAAAGTAATACCGGTCCTAAGCTGCGACAATTCCAATGCAATAGAAGAAAGTATCTGACCTACGCCATCATGCAATTCAGCTCCTAAGCGTTTGCGTTCCTGTTCTTGACCAAGGGTCATTCCATTCATGACCTGTAGTTCAGACTCTTTTAGGTGCGTTATATTCCGAGAAACGCAAACCAGCATTTCCCCGCTTTCCACGGGACAATAGTGGGTAAGATACCATTCAAACGTTCCATCCAAACCATGGTGTCGCATAAGCATCTCAAATGGTAACCCTGTTTTTTTAGCCTGCAGGAGATTCTCTTTCAAACTTCGAATTACATCATCTTCCATGCCTTGAAAAATACTGTGTCCCACTACATCCTCCATAGTATAACCCTGCTGTGGACGATTAATAGAAAGCACAGTACCATCCCAATCCAAACTAAGGATAATGTCATCCACATTATCTATCAAAACGCGCAAACGTTCTTCCGATTTCTGAAGATCCAATTCCTGTTTTCGTTTTTCCGTCCTGTCTCTGACCAACGCTTGAATCAATATCTCATCATTCTCGATTCGTTTGACAAAGCGGACCTCAACCGGAATAGGTGTTCCATTCTTGTGGATAACAATGGCATCAATAGTAACAGGGACATTGGGCTCCACTTTTGCTAAAAGAACAGGATATTGGGGAGTATTCCAACCTAGATCGATCTTGTTGATATTCAAGCCCAACAGTTCTTCTCTAGTATATCCGAGAAGCTCGGAAGCGTAGGCATTGACATCCAATATTTCACCCGAGAAATTATGAAGGCAGAACGCGTCTCCCGAATTAAGAAGTAACGATTGATATCTATCCTCGCTGAGGCGGAGGT
>JBFYQB010000424.1:0-4465 GCA_041302955.1 Flavobacteriales bacterium | reverse complement strand
CCTAATTCCCGATCGCTGTTCTGAAGAACGGTATCTCCTCCATCATGCTTGGACGCACTATCGGATAGTAGGCCTCGGCATAGTCCCCACGTTCCATAGGCGCTGATACGAGCTTCCTTATTCCCTGATCCACTGTTCTAAGGTTTCGTTTTTCCACCACCAGGCGCGCCATCAGATAGCTGACGGTCGATTCGGCCCCTTGGTTCAGGTTCACGCTGTGCTGCTCCAGCCCATCGTAGCAACCGCCTGTGCAAGGATTGTAGATGATCTGGCCAAGATGGTTGCGGCCGAGGAACCAATCGAAGGCGGTGCGCATGTGCTTCTTGTAGCTCGGTTCGCGGAAGACGCGGTAAAACCTGTCGAGCGCCAGAATGGTGTAGGCCACATCAATGGGCTGCTCGCCCCCGATGGGCTTCGGTGCCG
Organism: Flavobacteriales bacterium; assembly: GCA_041302955.1. Lineage (GTDB taxonomy): Bacteria > Bacteroidota > Bacteroidia > UBA10329 > UBA10329 > UBA10329. The sequence continues at coordinate 4,042 of JBFYQB010000424.1, read as the reverse complement.
AAACTTCTGAGCGGTGCATCCACCCCTTGTTGGACACTACCCTGATGCCATCTTGCATGAATACATTGGCCAGAAGAAAGTTGAACGATGCCTTGGCAATGGTGCTGTAGTGTTCGCGCCCGGTCATCTCATAGGCACATAGCAATGCCTCGGGCAGAATGCTGTTGGCGTAGGTGAAATAGCTCTCAAACCAGTGCCAATCGTCATCGGCCTCGTGGCGATACATCTGCACCAGACGGTCGGCCAGCTCGATGGCGAGAGCCGTGTCTGATTCTGTTGGCGAGACAAGGTCGCGGTAATAGAGCCCTTTGATGATGAAAGCCATGGCCCGGGTGGAATGTATGGCGCTGGCATTGATCAAAGCCAGGTCAAGGGCATTGTTGGCCAATACGATGATGCCATCGGGCAGCTTGCCCTCCAGCGATGTAAGATGGCCCAGTGCCCAGATGGCCCTACCGTTGGAGTCTTCCAGATTGGTGGTGGTGTTCTGCAGGGTGAATGCCCCGTTCTCGTCCACATAGTTGAGAAAGCTGCCGTCCCCATCCTGGCAATAGACCATGAAGTTGAGATAGAGCCTGATGAGCGGGATGTCGGCCTTGTCGCCTGTGAGTTCGAAGTGCTGGCACATGGCCACCATGGCGCGGGCGTTATCGTCCACGGTGTAGCCCGAAGCGATGTCCGGCCTGTCGAGCTTTGCGAATTGGATGATGCCCCTTCGCGTGGTCATCTGGCGCAGATGGTGCAACGATATGGGCGGAGGAAAATAGCTGATACGGATACCGTCCTCGGCCATGGAGCCAAAGAGCTGAGCATGAGCAATGGCGGCATTCTCCCACGCTGTGCCCGCCATCTGGTGCAGCCCGTTCGAACTGATGTTGGCACGCCTCTGGTCGTCCTGCAGCAGTTGGGTCACGGCATCGGTCAGTTGGGCGGAGTTCCCGAAATCGAAGAGGATGCCCGTGTCTCCGTTCAGCACCTCGCGGGCATGAGGAATGGGAGTCGAAATGACCGGACAGCCGCAACTGATGGCATAGGCAAATGTGCCGCTCACCGCCTGCTTGGGGTCGGTGCTGGTGAAGAGGTAGATGTCCGTCATCTGCAGATATTCCAGCAGCTCGGTCAATGGCAGATAGCGGTTGATGAACTTCACGTTGTGCTGCAACCCGAGCGCCTCCACCTTGGCCTGCAACGACTCGCGATAACGTTCGCCCTCGTGTTTCACCACGCCCGGATGCGTTTTTCCGATGATGAGAAACAAGGTGTCGGGATGGTTGAAGATGATGGCCGGCAGCGCATCGAGTGTGGTGTTGATGCCTTTGCCCGAACTGATGAGCCCGAACGTGCTCAATATCTGCCTGCCTCCAAAGCCATGTTTCTGCTTCAGGATATCCTTGCTCTGATGCTTGATGAGGTGGGTGCCGTGGGGTATCATGGTCACTTTCTTCTCGGCCACGCCATAGTCGCGGTGCAGCGTTTCCATCGAGGTGCGTGTCATCACGATGAGCGATGTGCTGTGCTTCGCAATGTGGCGCACGTTGGCCAGCAGGGCGATGTCGGGGTTGGCAAGCACGGTGTGAAACACGGTGACCACCGGCTTCTTGAGCACCTTGATGAAATGTTCGAAAGTCGATTTCTGACGGTGAAAGAATCCGAACTCGTGCTGAATGACCACCATGCTGATGCTGGGATTCCGATTGATATGAAAGGCCAGTTTCAGGTAGGAATTGACACATTCCGTATCAAGCACATAAAGGGGCGGTTCGGGGTAGGCGTGCTTCTCCTTGCCTTCTTCCAGCGCGCAGATACTGATAGAGAACGCATCGCGGAACTTGGCCTGCAGCGCCATCACCAGATCTTGCGAATAGGTGGCAATGCCGCATTCGCGCGGTGGATAGGACGTGATGATGAGCACCTGCGGCAGTGCATCGTTCTTCTCGATAGGCGCATGACCGTTGAGCACCGCACAGCCGTTCATCGGGGCGGGAGCATCGGGGTGAATAGTGGGCATCTGTAGCATGATATTCTGTTTTAAATGATTTTAATAGAATGGGTCTTAATGAGTTCGCTTCGGTCGTTCCTCCCTCGCGATGACGCTCCGATGGCCGTCATTGGGAGGAACGAAGCAACCTCTATCATCAAGTCTTCTTTATCTGTTTTACCTCCTTGTGCGTCATCAACTCCGCCACCAACTCCGTCATGCTCACAGAAGCACACGCGATCTGCTCATCGGCAGCGCCATAATAGATGTAGAGCGTATCGCCTATCTGGGCCGTGCCGGTGGGAAAGCAGACGTTGTTGACGTAGCCGCGCTTCTCCCATTCCAATTCGGGCGCGAAGAGCGGATAAGGCAATCGGGCTATCTCCTGCTGCGGGTCGTCCAAGTCGAAGAGCGCGGCACAGGCGCTGTATACATAGCCCGTCACCGTATCGTGCACCCCATGATAGATGATGAGCCAACCCTCGGCCGTTTCGATGGGCGGACAGCCGCCACCCACATAGCTCACCTCGTGCTTGTGCTTGGGTGCCAGCAGGATGAAGTGCGAGATGTTCATCAGATATTTCTGCCAGAACTCGGGCGTCAGTTCGTCCAACTGATGCACGCACACCACTTGTATATCAGGCCGTATGCGGTGCAGAAAGTGCAGCTTGCCGTTTATCCTACGCGGAAAGAAGATGGCATTCTTGTCCCAGACGAATACGTTCTTTCCTTCCTTTATATGGATGCCCTTGTTCTCGTTGAAGCGTACATACTTGTCGTTGATATCGCCTTTGGTGCTTGCCAGCCGTGCAAATTCCTTGTAGCCCACCTGCGGCACGATGATGCCATGGCGGTGCCACTCTTGAAGGTCGGTGCTGGTGGCGAGGGCACATAGGGCGTTAACGCCATCATAGGCCGTGTAGGTCATGTGGTATACGCCCTCGACCATTACAATGCGCGGGTCTTCCACCCCATGCACCTCTTGGTCGCACTGCGGGTAGAAGATGGGCGTGTCCTGACGTTCGGCAATGGTCACAGGGTCGGAGAAGCGGCAGTATCCTATGCTGCTATGATTGTTCTTGGCCACTGCGCGGTAGAACATGTGGATGTCGTCTCCCACCTGCACAATGGCCGGATTGAGCACTCCTTCGTTCTCAAACCCCAGACGGGTCTTCGGCAATACCACTCCAAGCTTGTTCACCTCCAACATCCTTTTTCGCCTTGCCGTCTCGCATCGGGCCAGCATCGACCCATGGGCTGCAACAAGATTGGTAAAGGTGGGCGGGCCCTGCCACTGCCGCATTACACCCGCAGTAGGAATAATTGTAGGATTGACAGGTGATGAACTCGCCAAAAACGGATTCGTTAGCAGCCAAATTGACCTCATTTTGCCCGCTTACGAGTTCGTTAGAGGCCAAATTGACCTCATTTTATACCCTTACGGGTTCGTTAGCGGCCAAACTGACCTCATTTTACGCCCTTACGGGTTCGTTAGACACCAAACTGACCTCATTTTGCACCCTTACGGATTCGTTAGCTACCGTATTGACCTCATTGCACACCCTTACGGATTCGTTAGCTACCGTATTGACCTCATTGTACACCCTTACGGGTTCGTTAGCTATCGTATTGACCTCATTTTGCCTGCTTACGGGTTCGGTAGAGGCCGTATTGACCTCATTCTACATGCTTACGGGTTCGGTAATGGTTCTATGGAGGAGTAGGCCACAGTTGAGGGCTGTCGCGGGCGGCCTCTGCCTCCTACGGCAAACACCCGCGAATCATGCAGGTCTATACCAATATAGTGTAAGCCGATCGCTCAAACACCTGCCGTTATTTACTGGTCAGGAATTCAGCATATCACGCCAACGTATGACCGGAGCTAATATTACCAGCAGTGGCACTTATTTGCCGGTGGCCTCAGACCTTGAGGCTGCCGAGCTGTTCAGCAATGCACTTGCTGTCACCAGTATCATTGCCATCACCAATGCCGAGGGCATCATCCTCTATGTGAACGATAATTTCTGTACGCTATCGCAGTACAGCCGGGATGAACTGGTGGGC
>JBFYQB010000423.1:0-3696 GCA_041302955.1 Flavobacteriales bacterium | reverse complement strand
TGACGTGGAAAAACTCCTCGAGAAATTTGAGGAGGACGAAGACGTGCAGAACGTTTACCACAACATGGCCTAAACCCTTTGAAACCCTTTTTTTAGGGGGTTTTGCAGGTTTTCCTTCGTATTAAAGCGTATCGATCGTGGCGAGATACTGCTCTGCTTGGTGCAGGGTGGCCTTCAACTCAGCGGCCTCCATCCTGTCCAGCGTGCGATAGACCATACCGATGCGTGGGTTCTTTTCCAGCAGTGCGCGGTGGCGATGATGGAAATGTCAGTATAGGCTGTTGAACGGGCAGGCACGGTCGCCTACACGCTGCTTCGGGTCATAGTGGCAGCCGCGGCAATGGTCGCCCATCAACAGTCGAAGGGTGCGGTTTTCAGACATAGATAATGCCTTCTTCTTCCTTGCCAATGGCGCGGTGCTGCCCATTCATGTAGCGCATTCCGGCCACAAAGGCCAGCAACGCATCAAAGTGATGCCAGTCGGTGATGGCGGTCAACGGCACCTGAAGTCCAGATTTTTCGCTCACTTCCAATGCAAGATGGGGCAAGTGTTTCTCATCGCCCTTGTATATTTTTCCGTCAAGCTCCAGAAGCTTGGCCTCATACGATGGGTAGGTTTCAAAAACCATCATTCCCTGCGTGGTCATCCAGTCTTTAAGGCGAATGGCCCGTGCAGTAAGCCCACCTATGAACATCGGACTCATAGCTCCCAGCTCGCGGTCGGCCTCCCGATAGAAGTAGTCCACGAAATTCTCGCGCCCCGAATACCTTCCAGGCAGGCTCAGCGGTGCATCCATGAACACAAGTTCTGGACTTAGCAGTCCAAGTTTCTTGGTGATGAACGCATCTGCATCCTCGCGGATCTTGCTCGCATCGAAATGCAGACGGCCTTTGTAATACGAGCAGATGACGGTTGAGCCCGCCAACTTGCTCCCGAAATCAATTCCCACCAGTTTCTCCAGATGCGCCATAGCTTCTCCTTGTTTCTCCCAATTCAGAACAAAAGGCGAAGGTGCAGGTTCTTGTGCCGTGGTCGCTATTCCGACCAATCAAACAGAAATACACTTGAACCTACCTCTGCACCATGACCTTCAGAATCATACTCATCGTTGCTACCGTTGCAGGTGTTGGTCTGCTGGTGGCGCAGGCATACATGAACAAAAGCGTGTCTGATACTGAGCAACAGCCTTATACCGTGCTTCGGGAGCACGATGGAATGGAGACCCGCTTCTATCCCGAAGCCGTGTTGGCCACGGTGCGCAGTGCGGCCAATGGCTACAAGGCGGCTTCCAACCGTCATTTCAGAGTTCTCGCGGGGTACATCTTTGGAGGAAACGAGGCACAACAGTCAATCGCTATGACCACGCCTGTTCACATGAAATTCGACACGGCTGGGTCGGAGATGAGCTTTGTGATGCCATCCGACCTTTCCATGGATAAACTTCCTCGCCCAAATGATGGCAGTGTGCGCTTCGAGCAGACGGACAGCAGGTATGTGGCAGCCATCACTTTCGGTGGTTGGGCAAATGACGACCGTATCAAGACCTATACGGATGAACTATTGGAAAAGGCGGGTACAAATGGGCTGATGGTCATTGGGCAACCATGGTTCATGGCCTACAATCCGCCATTCCAACTTATGGATAGGCGCAATGAGGTGGCAATAGAAATTGAAAAGCCCACGGAATTGTAATGTGTCTTTTCGAACAACTTACCGTAATGGATACTGACCGCATTATCGAGATGGCCTGGGAAGATAGAACGCCTTTTTCCGCCATAGAACATCAGTTCGGGATGTCGGAGGCTGATGTCATTCAGCTAATGCGTTCGGAACTGAAACGAAGCAGTTTCAACCGTTGGCGCAAACGGGTCAACTCTGGCGTCAGCACCAAGAACGACATTCAAAGACCTGATGGCATGACGAGGTTCAAATGCAGTCGCCAAAGACCGATCAGCGGCAACCGTATCACCAAGCGTTGAACGTATCCTTTATTGCCATAGAGCGCGGTAGGCACCATCCACATCATACATCTCTGCCTGCCGCTGCGTGTTGAATCTGCGGTCGGGACGCGGGTCGTTGCCCACTCCGGCTACGTAGGCCCAATTGCACCAGTTGCTGCACGGGTCGTAGTCTATAAGGTGTCTTTCGAACCAATTCGCACCTTCGCGCCAGTCCTGCCGCAGGTCATGGACAAGAAAGCTGGCCACATTCTGCCTTCCGCGATTGCTCATGAAACCCGTGGCAAGGAGTTCGCGCATGTTAGCATCCACAAAAGCATCGCCAGTGCGGCCTTGCTTCCATGCGTCCGATACTTTATGGTCGGGTTTCGCATTTGAACGTTTTCCGTTAAAGCCATTTCTCGCAAACAGCGCCCGTCCATGACGCAGTGCCACGTAGCGGAAATAATCCCTCCACAGCAGTTCGAACACCACCCAGTACGTGCTCTTGTTGGCCGTTCGCAGTCGCTCGTAATGCCGCAGTTCCGCATAGACCTGTCGTGGAGAGATGCAACCAAGTGCAAGCCATGCGCTCAGTTTGGTGGAATAATCCGTGCCAATGAGGCCGTTGCGCGTATCAAAATACGAGGCCACAGCGTCCGAACCCCAGAGGTAATGGTGCAACCTGCGCGATGCCTCTACTTCTCCTCCTTTGAATGGGAATGCGCTTCTCGTGTCGGGTTCCGTGGCCAAAAGAGCATCACCGTCTTCAGGCCATTCCCATGGGGTTGCTGTGTTGTTACCGACAAGCATTTTCGGTTCCGACATCACTGGACGAACGGCCAGGTTCTTTTCGGCCTTGCCTCGGAACGCTGTGAAAATATCGGGTAATTGACATGGCCAGAATAAGTGGTCTTCGGGATGCAGCAGAAATCCATCCCACCCCAACTTCAGATGTAGCCCGCTGGAAGATAATCGCTCTTCAATCTGCTGTTCGTCCCAAGCGGGCTCGCGCATGGCGTAAATTGTATCCGTGCCTATCTGTTCGCAGAGTTCGGTTAGTCGCTGCTGAGCATCACCGTGTAAAAGAATGAGTTCGCTCCCAAGGCCAAGCAGCCGTTCGCGCAATTCAACCACCGATTCGAGGATGAATTTCCTGCGCCACTCAGCTGCCTTCGACCAATTGCGGTCTTCCAACACATAGACGAACGTAAGCTGTGCCCCTTCCTCAATTGCACGATTGAGATTGGGATTGTCAGCAATGCGGATATCGGAGCGGAACCAGTATAGGGCCTTCATCGATCATTTAACACGGGTTGCCATATTCCTGTTCCCAGCACATCGCTTGCTGCAATACTTCACCTGTTCCCAATCGCGCGCCCATTTCCTACGCCACGTGAAATCGAGGCCGCACACAGCACAGGTCCTCGTGGGTTCTGGGTTTTGGGATTCAGTTGCCATGACGCAGGTCGTTCCTTAGTTTGAGATGCACCTTTCGGATGCGCAGTGCTTCCTGACGTGCCTCGATCGATTTCTTTACCAGGTGAACCTCTACCCGAGCGTGGCGCAGTGAAGATTCCAATGGCACGATAGGCTGAGGATATTCCTTTCCAATGGCGAAACCATACATGGTCTGTTCTATGGCCGTCAGCATCCATGGCTCATGAATGAGAGGAGCGGGCAGGGCAGCAAGTTCGGGCACCCATTGACGGATGAAACTTCCATCCGGGTCATGATCTGTGCTCTGCTTCACCGGGT
>JBFYQB010000422.1:0-5143 GCA_041302955.1 Flavobacteriales bacterium | reverse complement strand
CAATGGCTACAGCATTGGGGCCCAGTTGGCCTCGAGCCAAGGATTCATGGCCAAAGTCATTTCAACTGGAACGGTGCAATTCAATAACGGACAACGAAGTGCCACCAATGGGGCTTTCCTCCGGTTGGCAGAGGACGATGCAAAGCGCATCTGGGTGAGTCTGGACAACGGGTCGCACTTCAACGAGGTGAACGTGGTGTTCATGGACGGTGCCACCGATGCATACGACATGGGCATGGATGGCCTCAAACTGCGCGGCAGCGCGGATATCGCCTTGGCCGTCCGGCCCAACTACGCCTCTGAGACCCACGAGGAGCTGTGCATTGCGGCCCTTCCTCCGCTCTATGAAGGCGCCATTGTGGAGCTGACGGCCTTCGTGGCCGAGGCGGGCCCATACATGGTGCGCAACCGCGAAACAGAGAACATGGAAGGTGTGCGCGTATGGCTGGGCGATCGCACATTCGGCATCGAGACCGAGATCACGGACGCGGGCATCACCGCTGTGCATCTGGCCGAGGGCGAAACGGTTGGAAGGCTCTATCTCAGGTTCGCCCTGAATGCCACGGATGTGGAATCTCCACAGGAGCAGGAAGAATGCCTCACTGCATGGATTCACAATGGCATGCTGACCATAATGACGGACAACAAAGCGGCTGGTCGGCACGTGACGCTCCACGACCTGTATGGTCGCACGGTATGGCGGTCTGCACGCATTGGCGAACGCTTCCATGCCGACCTGTCGGGCCTTTCACCGGGCATCTATGTGGTGCGCATGGAAGGCCGTGGCAATTGTGCTGTGAAAGTGGCCCGTTGAACTGATACCTGAAGACCGATGAGAATACTACTGACATTGCTGCTGATCACGGGCACCTTTGTGGCCGTAGCACAAGGACCCGCACCGCCACCTGCGCAGAACGAGGTGCCACTCGATGGGTTCTCCGCTCTTCTTTTGGCGGCAGGTGCAGGCTATGGAATAAAGAAATTGCGGAGGCAGCAGCGTTGAGCATTACGACTGTGCCATGTTGTAGTACGTTCGGGAGTCCGGTCGTACCGCGTTAATATTTCAACAGGCACACCGCTACCTTTGCCGGCATGTTCGCCATTCAGCACACCCTCGTCTCGCAAGACCTACTCGACAAGCACTTCGTTTGCGACCTTAACGCCTGCAAGGGTGCCTGCTGTGTGAAAGGGGATGCCGGGGCACCGTTGGAGGATGAGGAGATATCCACCCTCGAGGATATCCTGGACGATGTGCTACCCTATATGGATGATGCTGGGCGTGCTGCCGTGCATGCCAATGGTGTGTTTGAGATAGATGTGGATGGAGATGCTGGAACTACACTCATTGCCGATGGCCGATGCGCCTTTGCCACCATCACCGACCAAGACGTGGTCATCTGCGCCATAGAGCGCGCCCATGCGGATGGCAAGGTGGCGTTCAAGAAACCGGTATCGTGCCATCTCTATCCGATCCGTGTCACCTCGCTCAAGAACTACGAGGCGGTCAACTACAACCGCTGGGACATTTGCAGTCCGGCCTGTGCATGTGGCACCAAGTTGCAAGTGCCGTTGTTCCGCTTCGTCAAGGAGGCATTGGTGCGCAAATACGGACAGCAGTGGTACGATGAATTGGAGGCCATAGACGCTGAACTCCGCAAGCAGGGCGGCCTGAGCTGATACTGCATCCACAGAAGGGGGCATTTCGTCTACCAATGTCCCGTTTTGACAGACGGATCTTGCCGATGCACAGGTCGAGGCTCAAAGTGTAAGCGATCTGCTTCACATTACCATAACATCAGCCTTCGGTTCACGACCTCCAGAAGGGACACTATCCACGATCGGCCCAATGGTAGCAAGGGCTATCGGCATTCTCACATTTTATCAACGTAGGGTTAACAACCGATATGTTAAAAAGTACCCTCCATTGTTAATTGTTTCAATTAGGTGGGGATCGTTTTAATCCGAAAATTTGGGCTGTGGAAGTTGACGCGCTTGATAGTTCTCCAAGCTGCTCGATCCCAAACCTTTAACGAATCAGTGCCAATTTTTGAAAGCCACGGGCCTTCGAAGGGGACTCTATCCCCCTGAAAATCCGCCCGTACAGGAGTCTTTTTTTAACTTTTTACAGCCCCAGTGCCCATGGAAAACATCACGATCAACCAGCAGACACTCACCCAAGTACTTCCTCAGAAGACCTCACTTCCAGTGGAACCGATATTGGTGGAGAACTCCGACCGCTTCGTGCTTTTTCCCATCAAGCATCAGGAGATCTGGAAGATGTACAAGAAGGCGGAGGCCAGTTTCTGGACGGCTGAGGAGATAGACCTTGGGCAGGATCTGCACGACTGGGAACACAAACTGACGCAGAACGAGCGCCATTTCATCAAGCATGTGTTGGCATTCTTTGCCGCCAGCGATGGCATCGTGAATGAGAACCTTGCGGTCAACTTCCTCAATGAGGTGCAGTATCCGGAGGCGCGCTGCTTCTATGGGTTTCAGATCATGATCGAGAACATCCATGCGGAAACTTACTCGCTGCTCATTGACACCTATATAAAGGACAACCGTGAGAAGGATTTCCTTTTCCATGCCGTGGAGAACCTACCATGCGTGGCCAAGAAGGCCGATTGGGCATTGCGTTGGATCAGTCAGGGCACATTCGCGCAGCGTCTTATCGCTTTCGCAGCGGTGGAAGGCATCTTCTTCAGCGGTAGTTTCTGTTCCATTTATTGGTTGAAGAAAAGAGGATTGATGCCCGGCCTGAGCTTCAGCAATGAGCTTATCAGCCGTGACGAGGGTCTGCATTGCGATTTCGCATGTTACCTGCACAACACGTTGGTGAACAAGGTATCGGAGGCCGAGATCGCCCAGATCATTTGCGAAGCGGTGGAGTACGAGAAAGAGTTTGTGACCGATGCCATTCCTGTGGCGCTTATTGGCATGAATGCCACTACCATGTGCACGTACATTGAGTTCGTTGCTGACCGCCTATTGGTGGCCCTTGGTTGCAAGAAGGTGTACAACGCTATCAATCCGTTCGATTTCATGGAGATGATCTCGTTGCAGGGCAAGACCAATTTCTTCGAGAAGCGCGTGGCCGAATACCAGAAGGCAGGCGTGATGAACGAAGGCGGTGGAAGCAACCGCGATTTCACCATCGAGGCCGATTTCTGATCCAAATACCCCATTGTTAATTCCTAATACCCCTTTCCCATGTATGTAGTAAAAAGAGACGGACGCAGAGAATCCATCAAGTTTGACAAGGTAACGGCACGCATTCAGAAGCTGTGCTATGGCCTCGACCCGTTGGTGGATCCGATCCCAGTGGCCATGAAGGTCATCGAGGGCATCTACGAAGGTGTGACCACCCAACAGTTGGACGAGCTGGCTGCCGAAACTGCGGCATCGTTCACGGTGCGCCATCCTGACTATGCGCTGTTGGCAAGCCGTATTGCCGTATCCAACCTGCACAAATCGACCCTCAAGTCGTTCTCGCAGACCATGGATGCGCTCTATACCTACATCGACCCGAAATCGGGAGAGAACGCATCGATGATCGCAGATGATGTGCACAAGATCATCATGGAGAATGCTGAACTTCTGGACAGCACCATCATCTATGACCGCGACTTCGGCTACGATTTCTTTGGCTTCAAAACATTGGAGCGCAGCTACCTGCTGAAGATGAACAACCAGATAGCCGAGCGTCCGCAGCACATGCTGATGCGTGTGGCAGTAGGCATTCACAAGGAGGACATCAAGTCGGCCATCGAGACCTATAACCTGCTTTCGGAGCGGTGGTTCACGCATGCCACACCAACGCTGTTCAATGCTGGCACACCCAAACCACAGATGAGCAGCTGCTTCCTCTTGCAGATGCAGGACGATAGCATCGATGGCATCTACAACACCTTGAAACAGTGCGCGAAGATCAGTCAGAGTGCCGGTGGAATCGGACTGAGCATCCATAACATCCGTGCCACGGGGTCTTACATCAAAGGCACCAACGGGAGCAGCAATGGTATTGTGCCGATGTTGCGCGTGTTCAACGACACGGCCCGTTATGTGGACCAAGGCGGTGGCAAGCGAAAAGGTTCCTTCGCCATCTACTTGGAGCCATGGCATGCCGACATCCACGATTTCCTCGACCTGAAAAAGAACCATGGCAAGGAGGAACAGCGTGCCCGCGATCTTTTCTATGCCCTGTGGGTGCCGGATCTGTTCATGAAGCGCGTGGAAGAAGGTGGCGACTGGTCGCTGTTCTGCCCGCACGAAGCTCCAGGACTGAGCGATTGCCACAGCGAGGAGTTTGAGGCATTGTATGAGCGCTATGAGCGTGAAGGCCGCGCCCGCAAAAAGGTGAAGGCGCAGGAGCTGTGGTTCACCATCATCGAATCGCAGATCGAGACCGGCACGCCTTACATCCTCTATAAGGACGCTTGCAACCGCAAGTCGAACCAGAAGAACCTCGGCACCATCAAGAGCAGCAATCTCTGCACCGAGATCATGGAGTACACCGCGCCCGATGAAGTGGCCGTGTGCAATCTGGCCAGCATCGCACTGCCCAAGTTTGTAAATGCGGATGGCACGTTCGACCATCAGAAGCTGTTCGAGATCACCTACGTGGCAACACGCAACCTGAACAAGGTGATCGACCGCAACTACTACCCCATACCAGAGGCACGCAACAGCAACATGCGCCACCGCCCAGTGGGCCTTGGTGTGCAAGGGTTGGCCGACACGTTCATCAAAATGCGCCTTCCCTTTGATTCGGATGAGGCCAAGCAACTGAACAAGGACATCTTCGAAACCATCTACTATGCGGCCATGACCTGTTCTAAGGATCAGGCCATCGAGTTCGGACACTATGAGAGCTATCCGGGTTCGCCTGTGTCAGAAGGCATTTTCCAATACGATATGTGGGGCGTTACGCCAAGCAACCGTTGGGAGTGGGATGTGCTGAAAGAGGAGGTGAAAAAATATGGTGTGCGCAACTCGCTGCTTGTGGCGCCAATGCCAACAGCAAGCACATCGCAGGTGTTGGGCAACAACGAGTGTTTCGAGCCTTACCACAGCAACATCTACACCCGCAGAGTGCTTTCGGGCGAGTTCGTGGTGGTGAACAAGCATCTGCTCAAGGATC
>JBFYQB010000421.1:0-6969 GCA_041302955.1 Flavobacteriales bacterium | reverse complement strand
ACAGCGGAGGTGTATGACATTCGGCACAGCGCGCCACGAAGGATCGGAAGACATTCATACCGGCAATTTCCTGGGGAGAAAGCGCCTGATGGTAGCCGTGGGCATATTGATCATAGCGACTATTGAGGGATATGAGCGTGGTCTCAAAGGCAGTTATGGCGGTCAAGATCTCTTGTTCTTGAATTTCCTCTTCCGCATCTCTATTGAACGCTTCCGCAAATAGCTGACGGTAGGCAGGGATGTTATTGAGCGTTTCCAACAACTGCTCTGGTGTATTGCCCATCTCATCTTCGGCATACAATGGCCCTCTGGCCTGATCCTCAAGAGACCCGGCCCGGGCATCCCAGAAAAAACGCTTGAGATAGGCGGAGTTCCAAAGACTTGGAGCACTGCGTTTGACCGGAGTGCCCGCAATGCCGATACTGCGCGCCATTCCATCGGAAAAGCCTTTGTCCGGGTCATGGCAGGTGGCGCACGAAACATTGCCATCTGCCGAGAGGATCGGGTCGAAGAACAGCAAGCGGCCAAGATCCATCTGCTGCGGACTGAATCCCTCTCTGGGTTTCGGCATCGCGGTCTGAAGACCTCCAACACCGCTTTGCTGTGGCGAATCGTAGAGCATATACATGTTGCGCACAGCACAGCTATTGCCTTCGACCAGTTCGAACCCAGGCGGGCAATTGCAAGCAAGCACAATGTCTGTGGCAACAGGTGGCTCGCTACAACATTGCAGCAGGCCCACAGTTGTGCCAATGGCCGCTATGGCAAACACAGCCTTCATCCTATTTGACAGCAGTATCACCCAGTGAGTTGAGGTAGGCAGCAATGTCCTTGATAGTCTGCTCATCGGCCACGGTCGCAGCCATTGGCCGCATTTGCTGCCCAAAGGTGTCTGCCGCATGCGTGCCCCGCGAACCATTGATGAACTGGTCCATCTGCGTTGCCACATACCAATCATTCAGACCGGATAGACGTGGGGCATGGAGCGCCTCAATGCCATCCGCTTTGTTGCCATGACAGGCGGTGCAGACCGTATTGAATTGCGCCTTGCCTGCATTTGGGTCTCCTTCAATAGTTACAGGATGCTCAACTATGGGTAGCGAGGCAACGAAATGGGCCACTGCATTCACATCAGCGGATGAAGTAAGTGTTTTGGCAATGGCCGCCATTTGCGTTCCTGGCAGGTGAGATGTGTCTGCACCGCGTGCACCGTTCTGGAAATGACGGATCTGGCGTTGGAGATACCACGGTTCCTGCCCTGCCAAAGCAGGTGCGTTGAGGGCCTGCATTCCACCAGCATTAGCCCCATGGCAAGAAGCACACTGCCCATCAAAAATGGCCTTGCCTTTAGAAGTAAGGTCCGCTGTCTGAAGATTAGCATCACTGGCAGATGGGTCTTTGGGTCCGCCTCCGCATCCCGATAGCAGAAGTGTGATTACAGCGGCCGTAATAAGACTTGAGAAAAGTGGTCTGACATTCATGGCAGCGAAATAGCATAAGTCTCCGCTCAACTCAAAGCGTTAAGGCCAACCCATGCGGTGCTTGTGGCGAGTAGCAAGAAAATGTGATGAATGGCAAACGCTTGCAGAACCGTTCAACAGGGTGCGGGATATTGGCCCTGCTCAACTTTAGATGATTCAACTCTTCAATTGCGAAATGGCCTGATTGAAACTATCCATATAACTGCGTGAAACGGGCACAAGTTGATCGGTGCCTGCAATGCGCAGCTGATAACCCTGCGCATTTCCAGTAATCTGTTCGATGGCGCGCACATTGACCAGATACGCGCGATGCACTTGCATTATATGTGGAATATGGGCCAGCTGCGCCTCCAGACTTTTCAAAGGAATGCGTCTCAATTGCCTTTGAACTTCTTGCTCCGTGCGCTCAAAAACCTCCACATAGTTGCCATCGGCCATGGCGTAGAGCAATGTTTCGGGGTCAATGGAAAACTGATCATGCTTTGAGTCAATGGCCACTGTCATGCCTTTGGATGCGGAAACATCCTTAGCCGACCCTGTGTTTCCGTGCAAAATGAGCCGCAAAAGCGCGGCTTTCTCCTCTTGGCTTCTCACCAAATAATTGAAATTGACCGCGGTGAGAATTCCCAGAATGAGAAAACCCACCAAGAAGGTGTTCCCAACGTTTTGAACCACCAGGTCCAGATCTCGCGCGGCCCCAGTGGCATATAGCCATGGCTGAAGTCCAGTGTTGACAAGTCCCGCAAGCAGAAATAGCCCAGCAAACGTCAGCATCTCGTGCAAAACTGTCCAATTGTCAATTGCCTGTGAGCCACGGAGCAGCAATGGCAAGGCTTGGAAGTAGAAAAAGAACAGGACAGCGGCCGTAACTCCATAAACAAGACAGGTGGAAAACAGCCCATTTACCAATCCTCGTTCAATGCCTACAGGTCGAAAGAGGTAGAGGAACAACAGGGTGCTGACCCCAAGTGTGAGGCTTAGCCGCCACACCCGTGGACGCTCATAATGAAAGGGATAAGGCTGTAGAAGGAACTTCAGCATGGTCTGGCAGGCAAACATAGCCAATAGCTAAACGATGCACCCAGCACACCAATTCACTTTTACCATGAACATCCAAACCAACTGGGTGTTATGATGACCATGGATTCCACGGCAACGTTACTTTCCACCATCGGTCTGGAAAAGACCTACGGCAATTTTCACGCCCTGAAAGGTGTGGACCTAAGCGTACGCAAGGGAGAAATATTTGGGCTTTTAGGGCCAAATGGAGCAGGCAAGACCACTGTGATACGCGTGCTTGTGGGTCTGGTCAATGCTACCCGTGGCGATGTCAGGTATTTCGGGCAGTATGGATTGGGGCAGATGCAGCATGTGCTTCCCCGCATTGGATGCATCATTGAGGAGCCCCGGTTCTATCCCTATCTGAATGGCCGTAGAAACCTGATGCTGTACAGTCTCTATTATCCCAAGGAACGGGTTGCAGGCCGCATCGATCAGGTGCTGGAGCTTGTTGGGTTGCAAAGCCGGGCCAATGACCCCGTTCGCTCCTATTCTCAAGGAATGCGCCAACGGTTAGGCATTGCAGCAGCCATGCTTCACGACCCAGAACTGGTGATATTGGACGAGCCGACCAATGGACTTGACCCACAGGGCATCATCGAATTGCGCAGGCTCATCATACGTCTCAAGGAGGAAATGGGCAAAACGGTCATTGTCTCATCGCACATTCTAAGTGAAGTAGAGCAGATGGCCGACAGCATGGCCATCATTCATCAGGGCCGATGCGTGGCACAAGGCAACGTCAGCGAGCTATTGAGCGACAACCTCTTGCAGGTGACCATAGAAACCAACGATAACAGTAAGACGCTTGATGTGCTCCGAAATGCTGGAGCTTCAATCGTATCAGCAACCGCAGATGCTGTGATCATCTCCTCATCAAGAAGCGACATTCCGCACTTGATAAATGCGCTGTCGGCAGCGGGTCTTGACATCTATCGAATTGACCACAGGCGAAAATTGGAGGATTTCTTCCTGAAACTTACCAACGCATGATGCGCGAATTGCAGGCTGAGATCATCAAATCTTTCTCCCGACCACGGAGCTATATCGGACTGGGGGCAATTGTAATGCTCACAGCGCTTATCGATCTGGCCTTTTGGTTCAGCGGAAAGGAATATATCGGACTGCTTTTCCAATCGTTCGACCCAGTATTTCGCCTCGAGGGGAATATTGTGAACGGCAATCTCATCTGTTTCATCATTCTTCAAACATTGATCATTCATCTGCCCTTGTTGGTCGCCCTCATCACTGGCGATCTGCTTTCGGGCGAATCTGCCATGGGAACCATGCGCTATGTGCTGACACGGCCAATAAGCCGTGCGCGCTTGGTCCTCGTGAAATGGCTCACTGCCGTGCTCTATTGCCTCGCGATACTGCTACTGCTCGGATTGTCGGCATATTTTGCCAGCCTGGTCATCTTCGGTACAGGCGACCTTATGGTGCTCAACTCCGATGGGTTGGTCATTCTTCGCAGCACAGACCTTCCATGGCGATTTGCATTGGCATTCGGCTATGCACTGCTCAGCTTGATAACCATTGCATCGCTATCGCTCATGTTCTCTGCATTTGCCAATAATAGCATAGGCCCCATCGTACTTACGATGGTAGTGGTCATCACATTTACCATCATCTCCTCGTTCGAAATGAGTTTTTTCAATCCCGTCCTTCCGCTGCTATTCACAAATCACATGATGTTGTGGCGTAAGTTCTTTGCAGACCCTGTTCCCTTCATGGAGATAGCCCGTTCGGCAGGTGTGTTGCTGTTGCACATCGTAACCTTTGTGAGCATCACCCTCTATCATTTCCGTAAAAAAGACATTCTGGAATGAGAATACACATCTTATACCTCCTGATGATAGGCCTGTTGCCAATGGTTGAGGCCCAAGCCCAGAATCCGTATGCCATGCTCAAAGAGGTGCGCTCCGGGTTCAAACGCATCAATGATCTGAAATGCAATGCCGATATGCAGTTTGAGATCCCAGGAGTGAAGCTGAATCGAATTTCAGGCAGTCTTTATTATAAAAAACCCGGGAAATTCCGGGTCAATGCCAAGGGGCTCATCTTTGTGCCAAAGCAGAGTCCATTCATGCAGTTGGAGACCCTGACAGACACTACGACCTACGTGGCGGTATTCACTGGGCCAGAGACCGTGAACGGCAAAATATGCAATGGAATCACCATCATTCCGAATAATAATACGGATCTGATGGTCATGAAATTGAGCATCGGACAGTCCGATAATCGCATCTACAAGGCCCAACTGACGTTGAAGCGCGAAGGAACGGTGACTTACTACAACACCTACGCTGCGGCCACTGGGATCATCCCATCAAGTATCATGTTCGAGGCGGATTTCCGCAAGTTCAAGATGCCGAAAGCACTAAGTGGCGACATCGGTGGAGCGACCGAAAAACCAACAAAGCAGGCTGCCAATAATGGTTTCGAGACGGGTCGCATCCGCATGACGCTGACCAACGTGGAGCTGAACCGAAAGCTGGATGACGCTATCTTCAAGGAAGCGGAAACAATGCAGGACCTCTAGTCCTTCGCCTTCTTTCCCGACTTGGTCTTCGGCTCCTTCGCAGCCTTCTCTGACCGCACAATGGTCTTGGCAATATCTGGAAACGCGGCAAACATCATCAGACGGATATTGTGGTCGCCTTTGCTGAATTTGCGCGAAGCCAATCCGCCTACAAGGCTGTTGCCCTTGGAGTCCATTACCGTATAGTGCACTGCTACGATATAGCGCGGGTCAATGGTCAGCAGTTCAGGGTCGCTCAGATCCATGCGCACTTCCATCTGGCTCAACACTATGAACCGCTGTGCGCCTTTGTTGGCACTCATCTTCCCCAATACCTCTGCATCCTTGATACCTGCGCTCATATAGCGCTCCACGGTGTCGCTAACGGTGCGCAGCTGCCCTTGATGAATAGAACTCTCTTTGTCAGGGCTCTTAGGTCTTGGCCTCAAGGGTGTGAAATGGTAGGTCAACTGTTCGTAGATACCATCCAGTCCACCCTTGCCCAATGAATCAGGATGGAGGAATAGGGTGGAGTCCTGTGAATGCAAGACCTCACCGATGCTGCTCACAATGCCGTTGCGAAGTGAACTGACCACTTCCTCGGGAGGCATCCCACTGCCTTGCGAAAGCTCGCGCATGATGTCGGTGAAGAACATCTTGTCTTCAAAAGGAACCACCAGTACTTTGGATGCCGATACTACAGTAGCCGCACTATCAGTGGCCGCTGGTGCTTGTGCAACCGCGTTGTTCCAAGCCAGCGTTCCTACCAAAAAGACGAGAAAAATTCTCAGCATGCTCATTTGGTAAAGAGCCTAACGATGTCGTTGCCATTGGCGAAGATCAGCAGGCCGAACAACAGGATCATACCGATGTATTGCGCCACTTCCAGCACTTTCTCTGGCAATTGCTTGCCTGTGATCATCTCATAAAGAAGGAACATGACGTGACCGCCATCCAAAGCCGGGATAGGCAGGATGTTCATCACCGCGAGTACAATGCTGAGGAAGGCCGTAATGCTCCAGAACTGCAACCAGTTCCATTCTGTTGCGAAGATGCTGCCGATGGTGATGAAACCGCCCAAGCTCTCATACGCCTTGGTCTCGGGCGAGAACATCAGTTTCATTTGGCGGAGATAATTCTCAAACGTCCCGTAGGCCTTTTCCATACCCTTAGGGAAACTCTCGAAGAACCCGTATTTCACTTCTTCCACCTCAAAGAACTCTTTCATATCGCCCACAGGATAGATACCCAACAGACCAGACTCGGGTACATCCACAGCAATGGACATCGGTCGTCCCTCGCGCTCCACTTGCACGTTCACCTTCTGGCCTTTGTAAGCTTGCAGTGCGTCTTTGAACGCATCGAAATAGATGATGGAACTGTCGTTGAGGCCAACGATCACATCGCCCTTCTCAAAGCCAGCATCCTTTGCCACGGACCCAGGCGCAAAGCGATCCACATGAAACGGCATCCGGACGGTGATCAACCCTTTGGCGCGCATCAGCTTTTGGCGCATGTCATCGCTCACGGGTACTTCAACGTTCTGCCCTTCACGTTCCACGGTCACCACCTGCACGCCTTCGAGCACTATCTCCATCGGAATCTTGCTAAAATCCTCCACTTCCTTACCGTCCAAGGTCAGGATCTTGTCGCCATTGCGCAGGCCCATTTCCAAGGCCAAAGAATCGACCATGATGCCATACTTCACGTTTTTGTTGGGCAGGTAGCTTTCGCCATAGACGAATAGGATACCCCAGTAGATGAGCACACCAAGGATCACATTCACCGTCACACCACCGATCATCACAATGAGACGCTGCCATGCTGGCTTGCTACGGAACTCCCATGGTTGTGGCGGTTGGGCCATCTGCTCCTTGTCCATGCTCTCGTCCACCATGCCTGATATTT
>JBFYQB010000420.1:0-2976 GCA_041302955.1 Flavobacteriales bacterium | reverse complement strand
ACCAGCGTCTGCCGCCAGCGTGCCATCATCAGGGCCCATGCCACCTGCACTATGAGGCGGGCGTTCATTGGGCGGGCAGTGCTACCTCATCGTTGGTACCGATGCCAGATAGGATCTCCATCTGCTGATAGTCGTGCAGGCCGGTGGTCACCTCTATGGTATCGCCCGTGGACAGCACCACCATCGAATCGTTGAGCATGAACCTGCGGGGCAGCAGCAGGGCCGATGGTTTCTCGTTGATGATCACATTGGCCTCAAAGGTGATGTTGGGCAGCAGGCGCTCAGGCTGTTGAACGAATTCGGCCTCCACTTCAAAGGTCTTGTTGCGCTGGTTCATCAGGGG
The DNA here is from genome assembly GCA_041302955.1 of Flavobacteriales bacterium. Lineage (GTDB taxonomy): Bacteria > Bacteroidota > Bacteroidia > UBA10329 > UBA10329 > UBA10329. The sequence goes on along the minus strand of JBFYQB010000420.1, from coordinate 2,633 downwards.
CAGCACTTTCGATACGCGTGCTTCAAACACCTGATCGGGATAGCTGTCCAACGTGACCATCACCTTCAGGCCGGGCACCATGCGGAAGATGTCCTGCTCGTCCACCTGCATCTTGAGCACAAAGCGTTTGGCATCGCCTATCACGGCCAGTGGCGTCTGCGGGCCTACGAGCTCTCCGGGTTGTTTCAGCACGCGATACACCACCCCGTCCATGCTGCTGCGCGGCATGAAATCGCTTTCCATCCTGCCGGAAATGCGCAGGTTGTTGCTGGCCTGCGTTGCGGATAACTGCAATTGGCGCTTCAGGTCGGCATGGCGGATGATGGCCTGGCGATAGGCGGTCATCGCATTGTCGTAGGCCAGTTGACGCTGTTCCACGGTCACTTGTGCGCCTATCTTCTGTTCCCATAGCCTGCGCTGACGGTCCAGCAGCACCGAGTCGTTGTCCATGCGGGTCTTGGCGTTGGCTATCTGCAACTGGGCATCGCGCAGCTTGTCGGCATTGGCGCCCATGTCGGCAAACGATGCGGCAGCGCGGGCATTCTCCTTGTTCAGCTGTTGGGTCTCGTTGAAGATGGAGAGCAGCGCGGTGCCCACCTTCACGGTGTCGCCCTCGCTCACATACACCTCTTGCACAATGCCGCTCACCGTTGCGAACACCTCATACTGGTCCTTGCTCTCGATGATGCCCGATGCATAGACCGATTCGGTAATGGGGCCCTGCGTGGCCCGCGTTGTTTCTTTCGATTCTCCGCATGCCACCGCCACAAGGCAGAGAGCGGACAGGACTGCAATTCTTATCATAGATGCAAAGGTAGTGGAGCCTACTCGGCAGGACTGACGAATGTCAGCTTTCGGAGTGATCATCAGTCGTCTATTGCCTGTACTTCGCGTGGTAACGCTATTTTTGTCAACATCCCCATCTGCCATGAAACAGTTGTATCCCTTCCTACTGCTAGTAATGACCATGGCCGCAGGCTGTGCCACCGATGATACCTGCGATGATCACGAGACCATCAACTGCGATCTGGTAGACCTGTCGGACGAATACATCCCCGTTTGCGGATGCGATGGCATCACCTATCAGAATGCGGGCCATGCCCAATGCGTAGGGCATATCACGCAGTATGTGGACGGGGTTTGTGAGTGACCATGGAGCAGACCATCCATCTGAACATACGCCACACACGTAGCCTCTACCTCTGGTTCGAGCCCTATGGCCCTGCGCATCCGGAAGTGCTGGCCAGTGGCGTTGATGCTGCCCATCCCACGGCCACCGTCAGTTATGACTACGACAACGAGCGCCTGCCCGACAATATCTGGGTGCTGCACCTCTACTTCGGTCTCAAGGTGATGCCCGTGGGGCAGATACAGACGGTGTCCACCTTCGAGGTGGTCTATGAAGGCCCGCTCACCCATATCCTTGGACTGGACGCCTTGGCCGATGCGGCCCGCATTGCATTCGACAAGTGTACCAATGCCTTCAAAGAGCGCTGCGACCATCATGGACTGGTCTTCAACGGCAAGCTGAACCACGACATGTATGCCGATCTGGTGCAATTCGTCCGCACCTCCTATGCCGATACACGCTTGCCCAACGAAGGGCCCTTGTTGGCCAATGCCGCCAAGAGCACCTTCACATCGGGCCATAATACCAAGCTGCTGCTCAAGGTGCCGTTCATCATCATGGACGAGGTGTTCTTTCCCGGTTCCGATTTCGACCATGCACACAATGCCGCGCTACTGTGGCAACACATTCCGCACTCGGCCTATTACACGCTAAAGCTGCGCTGCATCACCATTGATGAGGAGACCGTCAACCTGCCGCTCATGCAGACCATGTTCTTCCTCATCTGCCTCGATTGTGCCTTGCAGCTCATGGTGGGGCAGTATTCAGACCGCCTCTTGGACCTGCTCACCAACCGTGGCCTCACTCCCGATGCACGCAAAACATTCCTCCGCCAAGGCTCTGAATATCTAAGCTACATCCGCGAGGAGATGCAAAAGAGCCGAACTACCCTGAGCAACTACGAGAACCGCCCTGACTGGGACCGTATCATCCGCTTGGCATGATGCAGTTCGGAGCCAGCGGGCTATCCGAAACATCAGCACCATAGTGCAAGCAGTTGCTCACAACTGGTCCACCACCTCGCGGAACACGTTGCGCCACTGGGTGCGCTCAGACATCAGGGTGTTCTCCCTGTTGCTCATCACTACGATGATGATGTTCTTGCTGGGCTGCACATAGATGTACTGCCTGTAGAGCCCATCGGCCAGAAAGTCCTCATAGGCCGCTTCGCCCAGATGCCAACCATAGCTGTAGGTGAAACTGCTGCCTTCGGTGGTGTCGCGTGCCAGCGATCTGCGCACCCATTGCTCGTCTATGACGCGTTGCCCATTCCATTCACCCTTGTGCAGATAGAGCCGTCCAAATTTGGCATAGTCCAAGGCAGTGGCACCCATGCAGCAGAACGTGAGGTTCTCGCCCATTCTGTCGCGGGTCCATAGCCCATTGCTGCACATGCCCAATGGACGCCACAGCTTGCGGGTCATATAGTCGGTAGGCAGCATGCCTGTTGCCCTATGTAGGATGATGCCGAGCAATTGCACATTGAGGTTCACATACTCCTGAA